>CACWQW010000011.1 GCA_902763085.1 Dongibacter bovis | reverse complement strand
CACGCCGTCGCCGGCAAGGCCGTCCATCAGTGCATCGAAGCGGGGAAATACCTCGAGGATATGTCGCTCAAGGAGTTCCAGGCGCTTTCTCCGCTCTTCGGCGCCGATATCAAAGACGCCATCCGTCCCGAGACCTGCGTCAAGAATCGCAACTCATACGGCGGGACATCTTACGAGCAGGTTGCTCTCCAGCTCAAGGCTGCGCGGGAACTTCTCGCCAGCGAGAAAGGTATTGCGGAAGCGGCACGGGAGAAGCAGGTCTAAGCGACGGTTTCTTGTAGGTGTGTTCCTTATCCATATGTTTAGCCACTGCATGACAGCGTTCAGCAGTGGCTTTTTTTCTGTGCGTCGTGCCGTAAGCGGCTCCTTTTTCCTCACCTTTTTCCTCACGGCAAGGGACAAGCCTTTCCACTTGTGGTAAAATAGAGCGATAGGAATGTTTCGGGGATTCCCTCGAAGCTGGATGTGTGATATGAGAGAGGACGGATGCGATTTCCTTGGGTAAGAAAGCGGTTTTTTTCGATATCGATGGGACGCTCATCAACATCATGAAGCAGCGCCCGCAGATGACGGCGCGGACGCGCCAGGCCATCCGGTCGCTGCGGTGCGCGGGACATCGGACGTTCATCGCGAGCGGGCGGCCGCTCGTCTATCTCGACCCCGAGCTCACGGAGCAGGACCTATTCGACGGCTATGTGCTCATGAACGGGGCGGCCGTGTTCGTGGATGGCAGCTGCATTTATGAGCAGCCGTTGCCTCGACAGTCAGTCAAAGACATCGTGGCGCTCTGCGAGGCGCACGCGGTGGAGTATGTCCTGCAGGGGGCGCGCCAAGTCTGCTTGCGGCCGGAGTTTCACGGGCTCGAGGAATTTTATCGGAGCATCGGCGTACATGTGGACCGGTTCACACGCTCCTATCGCTTGGAGGATGTCCAAGCCTGCAAGATGGAATTCCTCGCCTTTGAGGAAGAGGGCGGCGGCGTGTTCGGCAGGCTGCTCGCCATGCCTGGTCTGACGGGACTCATGGACCCATATCATAAGAAAAACATGGAGCTCTATGCGTCGGATATCTCCAAAGGCAGCGGCATCCTGAAAGTGCTCGCACATCTTGGCATCCCCGTGCGTGACAGCATTGCCTTTGGCGATGGTCTCAATGACATCGAGATGATGCAGACGGTCGGTACGGGCGTCGCGATGGGGAATGCGCAGCCGGAGGTCAAGGCCATCGCGCGCTATGAGGTGCCGAGTGTCGATGAGGACGGCGTGGCATGGGGAATCGAACATATCATCCTGGGAGGTGTGGACTGAAGTGAGAAAACGGTGGAAGTATGGCATCTGTCTGCTGATCTGCCTGCTGATGCTGCTGCTCGGCGGCTGTGGCGCGGCGAAAACGCCGGCAGACGAGGCATCCTCATCGGCACCAGCGGTAGCCTCTGCAGGAGCGGCGGCAGCACAGGGGAAGATCGTCATCAAGATGCTCGACGTCGGGCAGGGAGATGCGATCCTCATTCGGACAGCAGAGCAGACGGTCCTCGTCGATACGAGCGACGTGGATGAACGGGACAAGCTGCGTGCACAGCTCGCCCAGGCGGGCGTCAAGAAGATCGACAAGGTCATCCTGACGCATCCGCATGCCGATCATATCGGCGGCATGGACGTGCTCCTCGATGGCAGCTTTGAGATCGGTGCGATCTACGACAACGGCATGCCTTCGACGTCGAAGCTCTACCTCGGCTATCTGAAGAAGGCGAAGGCAAAGGGCATTGACCACCACGCATTGAAAGCAGGCGATGTGCTCGATTTCGGCGACGGTGCACAGTTCAAGGTGCTGAGCCCGCAGGAGAGCCTCGTGCAGAAAGGACAGCAGAAGGGCTACAAGCACGATCCGAACAACGAGTCCGTCATGGGAAAGCTCACTTTCGGCAAGTTCTCGATGCTCTTTACCGGTGATGCGGAAAAGGAAGCGGAGGCGACGATTGCTGCACAGTTCGGCAGCGAACTCAAGAGTCAGGTGCTGAAGTCTCCACACCATGGCAGCAAGACTTCCTCGAGCGCCGCCTACCTCCGCCTCGTGCAGCCGGAGGTCTGTCTGATCTCCTGCGGTGCTGGCAATGATTACGGACATCCGCATAAGGAGACGCTGAAGAAATACCAGGCCCTGCACGCTAAGGTTTACGAGACAGACAAGAACGGTACGATCACGGTGACTTCCGATGGTACCGGTTATGAAGTAAAGGAGGAGAAAACGTGATTTCCGCCTATTTAGATCGCTATGAAGAGGACGTCGCTGTCCTGCTCCTCGGGGAAGATATGAAAAAGGTGAATTTCCCTCGTACGTATTTGCCGAAGAATGTGCAGGAAGGCGATTATCTCACGATCGATATCCACTACGATAAGGCCAAGACGGAAGCGGCGGAAGCCGAAGCCTTGTCCTTGCTGCATGAGGAGGGGTAAAAGCTCTATGCAAGAAAAGATAAGGATGATCATGCGGCTCTTCCTCTGCTGCGTGTGCGGGCTCTTGTTCTGCCTGCCGGAGGCGGCTGCAGCGCGGCAGCTCCCCGTCCATGAGCTCAACTATTTCCAGGCGTACGAGACGCAGGTGGATGGTCAGGACGCTTGGCGCATCGAGATCGGCATCAATCGCCCGGATGTCGCGTACACGCTTCGGGAGAAGACGTTCCTGCGCAAGGTGCTCGTGCTCGACCTCCCCAATACCGTTCGTGGTAAGCTCGCCACCCAGATCGCACAGAAGAGCGCCTTTGTCTCCTCTGTCCAGATCAATGAGCTGGAAGCGCGCCATACGCAGGTGCGTGTCCAGCTGACGCAGGCAGGGGCGGACTGTGCCTATCAGGTGACCGTGCTCGATCCGGACCGTCGGGCCCGCAAGCCGTATCGCCTCGCCATCGATATCTTCAAGAAGCCGCAGGCAGCTCCGGCAGAGAACGTGGAGGGGGTGGCAGGCCATGCGCTCGTACTTGACGCCGGTCATGGTGGCAGCGATACCGGAGCGGTCGGCCCGGACGGCATCACGGAGGCGTCGGTGACACTCGCCGTGACGCGCGACGTGCGCGACATCCTGCAGCAGTCTGGTGCGCGCGTCGTGATGACGCGCGATGCAGATGTCGATGTCTACGGTCCCTATGCCTCGGATCGGCAGGAGCTGCAGGCGCGTGTGAATGTAGGTGCGTATTCTCCGGGGGCAGAGCTCTTTGTTAGCATCCATTGCAATGCGTTCTCCAACCCGGGGGCGCACGGGATGGAAACATACTATTATCCGAAAACGGAAGCGGATGAGCGTTTGGCCACGCTTCTCAACGAAGAGCTCGCGGCGGCTGGCGGCCTCTTCAACCGCGGGGTGAAGCAAGCGAACTTCTACGTGATGAAGCATTCTGCAATGCCCGCTTCCCTCATCGAACTCGGGTTCATCACGAATCCTGAAGAGGAAGCGCTGCTCGCCTCGGAAGGCTATCAAAAGAAGCTGGCGCTCGCCGTCGCGAGAGGAATCGGACGCTTCTTCAGCGAATAATGGAATTAGAATAAGATAGGAGTTGGGACTATGACGATGAATCAGCTGAGGAAGCTCCGCTTCCTGTTGCCGCTTTTCGTCCTTTGCTTTGCACTGCTGGCTGCTGGGTGCGGTTCGCAGGCGACGAAAGGCGCTGTGGACAGCAGTGATGCCTCCGTCGCGGCAGAGAGCGGCGCGAAAGCTGGGGAGCCCGCCTCCAGAGAGAAGAAGACGGGGACAGCGGCGAAAGAGATCACGATCAAGGTGTACTATCCGAACGACGATGGCACGAAGCTCATCGCAGTCTCGCGCAAGGTGACGACGGGGCAGGACGACCCATACACAGCCGCCATGCGTTCCCTGCTCTCCGGCACCAAGGAAAAAGGGCAGACGACCATCATCCCCAAGCAGGCGAAACTGCAGTCCGTCAAAGTGGAAAACGGCACGGCGAGCGTGAGCTTCAGCAAGGAACTCGCCAAGAATTTCGTCGGCGGCTCGACGGGAGAAGAGATGCTCGTCGGCTCGATCGTCGATACGCTGACGGAGTTTCCCGAGGTGAAGCGCGTTCGGATCCTCATCGATGGCAAGAGCATCGAATCGTTGAGTGGGCACATGGACCTGACCCAGCCGCTCACGCGCATGAAAAATCTGCTTTGAGGAGGTGCGGACGGGTCTGCGCGTAGGATACGCGTTTTCCTTGTGTTACCCGTCTGTTTGTGGTATGATGTGCTTTGTATAGCATGCAGAAATTGCGCGCTGTCATGACGAAAGAAATCAAACGGGAGGTCTTTTCAGACAATGAAAGTTTCAGCAGAAAAAATAGAGAACCAGCAGGTCGTCCTGACCATTGAGGTCGTAGCAGCAGAGCTCGACAAGGCAGAGGAGCGTGCCTGCAAGCGCTTCGCAGCACAGGTGAATATCCCGGGCTTCCGCAAGGGCAAGGCACCGCGCAAGATCGTCGAGCAGCATGTCGGCAAGCAGACGGTCCTTCAGGAAGCGTTCGATTATTTCATCGCGCCGGAAGCACTCGCTGATGCTCTGAAAGACCAGAACATGGAAGATATCGTCGCACGTCCGAAGATCGAGCCGGTGACGCTCGAGGATGGCAAGGATGTCGTGTTCAAGGCGACGGTCGTGCCGCGTCCGGAAGTCAAGCTCGGCGAGTACAAGGGACTCAAGATCGCGAAAGACGCCGTAAACGTCACGGATGAGGATGTGCAAAAGCAGCTCAAGAGCATGGCAGACCATCAGGCGAAGATGGTCGATGCACCGGAAGGCGCTGCGGTACAGGATGGCGACTTCACGACGCTCGATTTCCAGGGCTTTGTCGATGGCGAGGCCTTCGAGGGCGGCGAGGGCAAGGATTACCCGTTGCAGATCGGATCGAAGAGCTTCATCCCGGGCTTCGAGGATCAGCTCATCGGCGCGAAAATCGGCGAGGAGAAAGAAGTTCAGGTAAAGTTCCCTGAGGAGTACCATGCCAAGGAGCTCGCAGGGAAGGACGCGACGTTCAAGTGCACGATCCGCAGCATCAAGCACAAGGAGCTGCCGGCCATCGACGACGAATTCGCCAAATCCGTCAGCAAGTTCGATACGCTGGATGCGCTCAAGGCGGACATCCGCAAGAACCTTGAGGCGAATGGCGAGCGGAAGGCGGAGAACGACCGCAAGGCCAAGGCCATCGAGACGGCGACTGAGAATACGACGGTCGACATCCCGCCTGTGATGATCGACAACGAGGTCACGCGCATGGTGCGCGAGATGGAGATGCGCCTCGCACAGCAGGGCATGCAGCTTGAGCAGTACCTGCAGTTCGCTGGCACGGACATCGCGAAACTCCGCGAGCAGTATCGTGAGACGGCGGAGAAGAACGTCCGCACGGGTCTCATGCTCGAGGAAGTGGCAAAGGCAGAGAGCATCAAAGTCGAAGCCGCTGATCTCGATAAAGAAGTCGAGACCATGGCAGCTGCTTACGGTGCTACGCCGAAACAGGTCAAGAAAATCATTGCGGAACAGGGAAGGCTCAACGATCTGGCTGCAACCGTCCTGCGCAACAAGACGATGCAGTTCATTTTCGACAATCTTACGGAGTAATTCCCTTTGGGGGTATCAATCATGAGTTATGTACCAATGGTCGTAGAGACGTCAAGCCGCGGGGAACGTGCGTATGACATCTATTCGCGCCTGCTCAAGGATCGCATCATCTTCCTCGGCGGACCGATTGATGACAATGTGGCGAACACCGTCGTGGCGCAGCTCCTCTTCCTCGAGTCTGAGGATCCGGACAAGGATATCTATCTGTACATCAATAGCCCTGGCGGTGTTGTGACCGCAGGACTGGCCATCTACGATACCATGCAGTACATCAAGCCTGATGTGTCGACCATCTGCATCGGTCAGGCGGCGAGCATGGGATCGGTCCTGTTGACGGCAGGTGCAAAGGGAAAGCGCTTTGCTCTGCCGATGTCGCGCATCATGATCCATCAGCCGCTCGGTGGTGCGCAGGGGCAGTCGACAGACATCCAGATCCAGGCGAAGGAAATCCTCCGCATCCGTGAAGTCATCAATGAGATCCTCGTCAAGACGACCGGGCAGAAGCTCGAGAAAGTCATCGAGGATACGGAGCGTGATAATTTCATGACGGCAGATGAGGCGAAAGCCTACGGCCTGATCGATGAAGTCATCGCTCGGAAAGAAAAGGCTGTGAAGTCCTCGAAGGCGAAAGCGGAGAACTGAGGTGGGGTGCCATGTTGAAGTTCGGCGATGAAAAAGGACAGCTGAAATGCTCGTTCTGCGGCAAGACTCAGGATCAGGTGCGCAAGCTCGTCGCTGGTCCCGGCGTCTACATCTGCGATGAATGCATCGAACTCTGCAACGAGATCATCGAAGAAGAGTTCAGCGAGGACGTAGAAGTAGAGCTCAAGGATGTGCCCAAGCCGAAAGAGATCCGCGCCATCCTCGACCAGTATGTCATCGGTCAGGATGAGGCGAAGAAGACGCTCTCCGTCGCGGTCTACAACCATTATAAACGCATCAACTCAGGTCAGACGAAGACGGACGATGTGGAACTTCAGAAATCGAATATCCTCATGATCGGTCCGACGGGCAGCGGCAAGACACTGCTCGCACAGTCGTTGGCGAAGATCCTGAATGTCCCGTTTGCGATTGCCGACGCGACCTCCTTGACGGAAGCCGGCTATGTGGGCGAAGATGTGGAGAACATCCTGCTCAAGCTCATCCAGGCAGCAGACTACGATGTTGACCGCGCAGAGCGTGGCATCATCTACATCGATGAGATCGATAAGATTTCCCGGAAATCGGAAAATCCATCGATCACGCGCGATGTCTCGGGTGAGGGCGTGCAGCAGGCACTGCTGAAGATCCTCGAGGGGACCACGGCCTCCGTGCCGCCGCAGGGAGGCCGCAAGCACCCGCACCAAGAGCTCATCTCAATCGATACGACGAACATCTTGTTCATCTGCGGCGGCGCGTTCGATGGCATCGAAAAGATCATCGAATCGCGTCTTGGCGAGAAACAGCTCGGATTTGGAGCGAATGTCACCTCGCATAAGCATCGGAACGTCGGTGAGGTCCTGAGGCACATCCTGCCCGAAGATCTGCTGAAGAACGGTTTGATTCCGGAATTCATCGGGCGCCTGCCCGTCGTCGTAACGTTGGACGCCCTCGATGAGGACGCGCTCGTCAACATCCTGACGAAGCCGAAGAATGCGCTCGTCAAGCAATACCAGAAATTGCTGGAGTTCGATGGCGTCAAGCTGACGTTCGACGAAGGGGCGCTGCGCCTCATCGCGAAGGAAGCGCTCCGTCGGAAGACGGGCGCGCGTGGCCTCCGCTCCATCATCGAAGGCATCATGCGCAATGTGATGTACGACGTTCCTTCCGAAGAGGGCGTCTCCGCTTGCCGTGTGACGAAAGAAGTCGTCGAGAAGAAAAAGGACCCGGTCTTAACATTCGATAAGAAAGCGAAAACCGGAACAGATCAGGAAGCTTCTGCATGAGAAAATCAAGAGGCGCTGCCGAGGTGCAGCGCCTTTTTTTAAGGAGGAAAGAATATGCCCGAACAGACCGTATGCCTGCCCCTGCTGCCGCTGCGGGGCATGGTGGTGTTCCCGGCGATGATGGTGCATCTCGATGTCGGCAGGAAACGCTCCGTCGCCGCTGTGGAGCAAGCCATGCTGGCGGATCGGAAGATACTGCTCGTCGCTCAGCGCGACGGCAAGGAGGATGAGATCACCGAGGAGGACCTCTATGAGGTCGGCACGATTGCCGAGATCCGTCGCTCGATGAAGATGCCGGACGGGACGGTGCGGATTTTTGTCGAAGGCCTCAGCCGGGCGGAGATTTCCGAGTACCATCGACTGGAAACCTATGTCGAAGCGATGGCCATCGAACATGACGATGCCTCCACAGAGGAGGGCGAGACACTGAAGACGGATGCGCTCGTCCGCAGCGTGGTTGACGCGTTCGAGAAATGGGTGAAACTCAGCCGGAAGCTTCCGGAGGAAGTGCTCGTCTCCATTGCGATCCTCGACAGCGCAGGACAGATGGCAGACCTCATCGCGAGCCACTTGAGCCTGAAACTAGAGGCAGCGCAGAAGATCCTCGCGTGCATCGACGTGAAGGAACGCCTGGCGTTGCTCTATCGGATGCTCACGCGGGAACTCGACATCCTCGCGTTGGAGCAGAAGATCGATGCCGAGGTCCGGCAGCAGATGACCAAGGTGCAGAAGGATTTTTACCTGCGGGAAAAGATCAAAGCCATTCGGAAAGAGCTCGGCGAAGGCGACCAAAAGGAGGAAGAAGTCGAGGCCTACCGGAAGAAGATGAAGGAGCAGGACCTCCCACAGGAAGTCCGCAAGAAACTGGAGGAAGAGATCCATCGCCTGGAGTCGCTCAACCCCCTTTCCCCAGAAACCGGCGTCATCCGTGGCTATCTCGATTGGATCTTTGCACTTCCCTGGTCGAAGCGGACGGAGGACGTGACAGACATCGAACAGGCGCGCGCCGTGCTTGAGCGCGATCACTACGGGCTCAAGGAGGTCAAGGAACGCATCCTCGACGACCTCGCTGTCCATCAGCTTAACGTGGAAAAGAGCGCGCCGATCCTCTGCCTCGTCGGCCCTCCGGGTGTGGGCAAGACCTCGCTCGCCGCGTCTGTGGCACGTGCGCTCGGACGGCAGTTCGTTCATGTCTCGCTCGGCGGTGTACGCGATGAAGCAGAGATCCGAGGCCATCGCCGCACGTATGTCGGTGCCATGCCGGGGCGCATCCTCGAGGGCATCCGCACGGCGGGGACGAGGAACCCCGTCTTCCTCCTCGATGAGATCGACAAGATGACGCAGGCATATAGCGGTGACCCCGCAGCCGCCATGCTCGAGGTCCTGGATCCCGAGCAGAACCAAGCGTTCGTCGATCATTACCTCGACCTGCCGTTCGACTTGTCCGAGGTGCTCTGGATCGTCACGGCCAACAACCTGGGGAATATCCCGCGGCCGCTGCGCGATCGCATGGAGATCATCACGCTCTCGAGCTATACGGAGTATGAGAAACTCGCCATCGCTAAGAAGTACCTGGTGGCTCGCCAACGTCAGGAAAATGGCCTCAAGGCGAAAGATATCCGCTTCGGTGTCGGTGTCTTGCGCGAGATCATTGCTTCCTACACGAGAGAGGCAGGAGTGCGCGAACTCTCTCGGCAGATCGGGAAGATCTGCCGAAAAGCCGCTCGCCGCATCGTCGAGGGCGCCGAGACGCCGGTCCGCGTGACGAAGAAGGATCTTGTGGAATTCCTTGACAAGCCGAAGTTCCTCACGACGAAGGCGGAAAAACAGCCGCAGGTCGGCGTGGCCATGGGTATGGCCTGGACGGAAGTCGGCGGCGATATCCTGCCGACGGAAGCGACGGTGCTCAAGGGCAAGGGGAAGCTGATCCTGACGGGGCAGCTCGGCGATGTCATGCAGGAATCCGCACAGGCTGGCCTCTCCTACATCCGCAGCCGCACGCAGCCGCTCGGCCTTGCCGATGACTTTTACGAGACGGCGGACATCCACATCCATCTGCCGGAGGGTGCCATCCCAAAGGACGGTCCTTCTGCTGGCATTACGATGGCGACGGCGATGATCTCAGCGCTCACGCATCGCAAGGTGCGCAGCGATCTCGCGATGACCGGGGAGATCACCCTGCGGGGCAATGTCCTCCCCATCGGCGGCCTGAAGGAAAAAGTGCTTGCGGCCTACCGGGAGGGGATACGTACCATCGTGCTCCCGCAGGAAAATCAGCGGGATATCGAAGAGATCCCGGAGGAAGTGCGCAGTGATCTCACGTTCCATCCTGTCACCTCCATGGACGAAGTTCTTAGCACAGCATTGCTGCCTGCAGATCGAGAGGAGGCGACGCATGCCTAAGATCGAGGAAGTCACCATCACCCAGGCCACCTATCTCCTGTCAGCGGTCAACCGCGCACAATATCCAGAAGTCAAGCGGCCAGAAATCGTCTTCATCGGGCGATCGAACGTTGGAAAATCATCGCTCATCAACTCGCTCGCACGCGTGAGGAATCTCGCGCGCGTGTCTGCGCAGCCGGGCAAGACGCAGACCATCAACTTCTATGAATTCGGTGCGAAAGGGCCGGGAACGGCGGAGCGGAAAAACTTCTATCTCGTCGATCTTCCCGGCTATGGCTATGCGAAGACCGGAAAGGCACAGCGAAAGACCTGGGCGGCCTTCATCGAGGAATACCTGCTCCGTTCCGAGGAGCTCCGGTTCGTCTGCCAGCTCATCGATATCCGCCATGCGCCCATGCGCGCCGACCTTGAGATGTTTCATTGGCTCGTGCGGAACGGCCTGCCTGTGCTCGTCATCGCGACGAAAGCGGATAAGCTCGGCAAGAACGCCTGCGCGAAGCAGGCAGCACGCATTCGACAGGACCTCGGCGTCGCAGAACTCTCTGTCTTGCCGTACTCCTCTCTAAAAAATGAAGGCCGTTCAGATTTACTTGACGTCATATGGGAGACTCTGATAGAATAAAGGAAAACATGAACCTGATTCATAACAGAGTCCCCTTCACTGCTGTGGGTGGAGGGGGGTAAAGGAGTGCATGACCTATGACGGAGCTGACGACGTTTGACAAAGCCCTGCTCAACCTGCTGCAGGGACATCTTCCTGTTTGCAGCCGTCCGTTCGCCCAGTTGGCTGTCCAGCTTGGGACGGATGAGCAGACCGTTTTGACGCGGCTCAAATGGCTCAAGCAGGAAGGGTATCTGCGTCGGATCGGCACGTTCTTCAACTCCGCTCGCCTCGGTTACGAGGGGACGCTCGTGGCGCTCCAGGTGGATGGTGCACATATCTCGTCCGTCGCTGAGGCGGTCAACCGCTATCCCGGAGCGACGCATAATTACGAGCGCGAAGGGGAGTACAACCTCTGGTTTACGCTGCTCACCGCCGATCCGGTGCAGGAGCGTCGCATCCTCCGTGAGGTGCGCGCGCTCCCCGGGGTCCATGGCATGATGAACCTGAAATCTCGGAAGAAATACAAGATCAACGTGCAGTTCCAACTGAGGTAAATGATGAAGCATTCAGGATCAGAAGTCAGTGAGCTTGACAAGAATGTCATTCGTGCGCTGCAGGGGGAGTTCCCGCTCGTAGAGGAACCGTATAAGGAACTCGCGTCGCGGGCCGGTGTGAGCGAGGAGGTATTCCTCGCCCGCGTGCGAGAGATGACGCAGCAGAAGATGATCCGCAAGATGGGAGCGGTCCTGCGGCATCGTGAGGTCGGTTTCTCCAGCAATGTGCTCTGCGCATGGGAAGTAGAGCCGGAACGGCTCGATGAAGTCGCCCGCTCGATGGCGGCCTCCGCGTCCGTTTCTCACTGCTACGATAGGAACGTCGCCCCTGGCTGGCCGTACAATCTCTATACAATGATTCACGCCCACAGCCGAGCGGAGTGTGAACAGATTGCGGAGCAGCTCGGCAGGGAAAATCATGTCGCGCATCGCGTCATGCTTTACTCGAAAAAGGAATGGAAGAAAACCTCCATGCAGTATTTTCAGGAACCGTGAGGCAGCCGAAGCCCCTGAGATCACGCAACGACGATCGTTGCTGATCGCAGGGGCGTTTCTTGTCATGGAGGCAATGGTCTCAGCTGATAAGTACGAGTGAAGCATCCGATGGGGAAGGACATATCGATGAGCAAAATCGCCAGTCAGAGATGCTGCGTCCTTTTTTCGTATGGCGGGCAATCGATTTGCATTCGCATAGAGAATTCATTTTTACGGGGGCGCGAGAACGTTGCAGGGACGGTGGAAAGCTGATATACTAGGAAAAGTAAGCTGCCAGGCGAGTGCCGGCAGGGAGGTCACGGGATCCGGCACGGCGCGATCCCGTGTCTGATTCAAGGAGGCAATTCATGGAGAAACGTACCAATGCGAAGCGCGGACCGCATGCATCGAAAAATGCCGGCGGAGGCAGCGGCAAACGGATCGCGCTCGGATTTTTGATTATCCTGTTGGTGATGCTGCTCGGCATCGGCTGTGGATTCCTGACGGCCAGCATGAATACGAAACCGGATCTGGCGCATGACATCCTGCCGCCTGCCTCGTCGCATATTTATGACATCAACGGCAACGAGATCGCCAATATCCATGCGGATGAGAACCGGGAACCAGTTAAGATCGCGCAGGTTCCGAAGAACTTGCAGAATGCCTTCGTCGCGGTGGAGGACAACCGCTTCTACGATCATATGGGCATCGATCCGCGTGGCATCTTGCGCGCGGTCTGGGCAAATCTTCGCGGACGCACGGTCACGGAGGGCGGCTCGACGATCACGCAGCAACTCGCAAAGAATGCGTATCTGACCCAGGATCGTACGCTCAAGCGCAAGATCCAAGAAGTTTTCTTGGCACTGCAGCTCGAACGGCAGTATACGAAGCAGGAGATCTTAGAGCTCTATCTCAATCAGATCTATTTCGGGCAGGGGGCGTACGGCGTCCAGGCGGCAGCGCAGACGTATTTCGGCAAGAACGTAGAAGACCTCACGCTGAATGAGTGTGCTATGCTCGCTGGGATACCGAAGAGCCCGAATTATTATTCGCCCTTCAATAACTTGCAGGCGGCGCAGGAACGTAAGGCGACCGTGCTGGATCAGATGGAGAAATACGGCTATATCACTGCTTCGGAAGCATCGAAGACGAAAAAGGAAGAAATGAATCTCGTCAAGCCGAAGCCGAAGGAGATAACGAAAGAGGCATCGTATTTCGTCGACTATGTGACCCAGCTCATGATCGATAAGTATGGAGCGGATGCCGTCTATAAAGAGGGCCTGAAGATCTATACGACCATCGATATGGACATGCAGAAAGCGGCGGAAGCGGCGATGAAGAACCTGCCCAATGGGGCTGTTGACGGCAACGGTATCCAGCAGCCTCAGGGGGCGCTCGTGGCCATCGATCCGCACAACGGCTACATCAGGGCAATGGTAGGCGGTCGCGGGACGGATCAGTTCAACCGCGCTACGATGGCGGAGCGTCAGCCGGGGTCTGCCTTCAAGCCGTTCGTCTTTGCGGCGGCGCTGGAGAATAAGTTCACGCCTTCCACGGTCATCGATGACAGTCCGATGAAGATCGGTGATTGGCAGCCGCAGAATTACGACCGCACCTTCCGTGGAAAGGTGACGCTGCGCACGGTTGCCGAGCAGTCGCTCAACGTGCCGACGGTCAAGATTGCGGAAAAGATCGGCATCGATAAGCCGATCTATTACGCGCAGGAAATGGGCATCACCTCGTTCGTCCTCGATGGTCCGCAGAACGACCGCAATCTGGCGACAGCCCTCGGTGGTCTCACCAAAGGTGTTACGCCGCTCGAACTCACGAGCGCCTATGGGACTTTCGCCAACAAGGGCGTCCACGTGGACCCCGTTGCGGTCGTCAAGGTGCTCGACCGCAACGGCAAGGTGCTGGAGCAGGCGGAGCCGAAGCAGCGCAGCGTCATCAGCGAGGCGAGCGCAGCGGAGCTCACGGACATGCTGGAGGGCGTTATCGCCCATGGAACCGGCACGCGCGCGAATATCGGACGCCCTGCTGCGGGCAAGACGGGTACGACGAGCGATTATCATGATGCCTGGTTCGTCGGGTATACACCGGATCTTGTCGCGGGCGTCTGGATCGGCAACGACAATAACACGGCGCTCAATGGGATGAGCGGTGGGCTCACGCCTGCCGTGATCTGGAAGGCGTTTATGGCGAATGCGCTGAAATCGACACCGGCAAAGAATTTCGACGGTTCGGCGGCAGGCAGCAAGGGCGATTCCATCGGTGAATTGGAGAACGATAAGAAGTCGGAGCTCAAAAAAGACGCGAAGAACGGCAAGCCGGCGAACGGGAATAACCAGGCGAAGCAGACGCCTGCCGCTCAGCCGGGACAGCAGCCGGCAGCTCCAGCCGCACCTTCGCAGCAGCCCGCTGCTCCGGCCGCGAATGTTCCGGAGCCGGGCGGTGGCGTCTCGAAGGGAAGGAATTAAAGAGTGGAATGCCGTAGAGCCCTACGGTGATATAAAGGAGAGAGTTCGTTGGCAAATGTATATGATACGCTCGTAGAGCGCGGCTTTGTCGCGCAATGCACGAATGAGGAAGAGTTGCGCAACCTTCTGGAAACGGAACGGGTCTCTTTCTATATCGGCTTCGATCCTACGGCCGACAGCCTCCATGCCGGTCATTTCATCGCGTTGATGGCGATGGCGCATCTGCAGCGGGCAGGGCATCGTCCCATCTGCCTTGTTGGCGGTGGTACGGGCACGGTAGGCGATCCCTCCGGGCGTTCCGATATGCGCAAGATGCTCACGGATGAGGATATCGAGCACAACTGTGAATGCTTCAAGAAGCAGATCGCTCGCTTCATCGATTTCCGTGATGATAAGGCCATCATGGTGAACAACGGTGAATGGCTCCGGAAGCTCAACTATATCGACTTGCTGCGCGAGGTCGGCGCCTGCTTTACGGTGAACCGCATGTTGGCGGCGGAGTGCTACAAGCAGCGTTGGGAGAAGGGGCTCACGTTCCTCGAGTTCAACTATATGGTCATGCAGGCGTATGACTTCCTCGAGCTCAACCGCCGGTACGGTTGCCGCCTCGAGATGGGCGGCGATGACCAATGGTCGAACATCATTGCGGGCGTCGAGCTCAACCGCCGGAAGAACGGCACGGCAGTCTACGGCCTCACGAATCAGCTGCTCACGAAGAGCGATGGCAAGAAGATGGGGAAGACCGCCGGCGGCGCGCTTTGGTTGGATGCGGATAAGACGAGCCCGTATGAGTTCTATCAGTACTGGCGCAATGTGGATGATGCAGACGTCGAGAAATGCCTGGCTCTGCTCACATTCCTGCCTATGGACGAAGTCCATCGCTTAGGAACGCTCCCTGGCGCAAAGATCAACGAGGCGAAGACCGTTCTCGCCTACGAGGTGACGAAGATCGTTCACGGCGAAGAGGAAGCGAAAAAGGCTCAGAGCGGTGCTCAGCAGATCTTCGGTGGTGCAGGCGCGGCGGAGGACATGCCGACGGTAGCGGCTGCGTGTGGCCAGAAACTGCTCGATGTCCTCGTGGCAGGCAAGGTCTTCAACTCGAAGGGGGAAGGTCGCCGGCTCATCGCGCAAAACGGCCTTTCCTTGAACGATGAAAAGGTCAGCGATGCCGATTACGTGCTCCAGGAATGCGATTTCCAAGAGGGAGCCGCCATCGTGAAAAAGGGTAAGAAAAAGTTCTTTAAGCTGGAAAAAAACGAGGAAATGTGATAAACTATTTCAGTTAATGTTGATTGAAGGAGCGGTGTTCTTTTATGTCAGGACATTCTAAATGGGCAAACATCAAACGCAAGAAGGGAGCCAACGACGCGATCCGCGGCAAGATCACGACGAAGATCGGCCGTGAGATCACGATTGCCGTCCGTATGGGCGGTGCGGATCCCACGGGCAATATGCGCCTGAAGCTGGCACTTTCCAAAGCGAAATCGAACAATATCCCGAAGGATAACATCAAGCGCGCAATCGAGAAGGGACTTGGCAACAGCGAGAGCGGGAATTATGAAGAGCTCATGTATGAGGGCTATGGTCCTGCTGGCACGGCCGTCATGCTCGATATCCTTACGGACAACCGCAACAGGACGGCGGCGGATGTGCGTCATCTCTTCTCGAAGTACGGCGGTAATCTCGGACAGGATGGCTGCGTTGCCTGGATGTTCAAGAAAAAGGCCGTTTTCATCGTAGAGAAAGATGTTTTCGATGATGAAGATGCGCTCATGGAGCTCGTCCTCGATGCAGGCGCTGAGGATATGAGTTCGGAAGGCGAGGTCTTCGAGATCACGGCGGAGCCGGAGGCTTTCGATGACATCGAGAAGGCCCTGGGTGAAAAGGGCATTGAGACGGCTTCGGCTGAGGTCACGATGGTTCCCGACACGACAGTCCATCTCGAGGGCAAGGATGCAGATAAGATGCAGCAGCTCGTGGATGCCCTGGAAGAGAATGACGACGTACAGAACGTGTACAGCAATTACGATATCGACGAGGAGTAATCTTTTCTCAAGACGGATGGGCTCAACTTGTTGAGCCCATTTTCCTGTATCAGGCAGAAGTGAAGAGTACTCGTGCAGGTGTTGCGGCAGGAGAGTGGAAGAGAGCATGATAGCATTGGGAATCGATCCGGGGACAGCGATCTGCGGCTATGGGTTCGTGGAGGTGCGGGGCAGCCGCCTCGTGCCGCTTGCCTACGGATCTATTTTCACTACGCCCGACATGCGGATGGAGGACCGGCTCATGAAGATCTTCGATGAGCTCGATGGGCTCATCAAGAAATATCATCCGGACGTCATGGGCGTGGAGAAACTTTTTTTCAACCGGAATGTCACGACGGCCATTCCCGTAGGGCAGGCGCGTGGCATCGTCCTGCTCGCCGCTGCCAAGAACGGCTTGCGCCTGGTCGAGCGAACACCCATGCAGATCAAGCTCGATGTCACAGGCTATGGCAAGGCGACGAAACAGCAAGTCATCTACATGGTGACGAAGCTCCTGCACCTTGCAGAGCCGCCGAAGCCGGATGATACGGCAGATGCGCTCGCCATCGCGATATGCACGACGTATTGCTTGCGCAGCGTTGCGTGGAGGAATCAATGATGATCGGATTTTTGCGGGGGACTGTCGCCTATCTTTTTACCGACGATTGCCTCCTAGATGTGCAGGGCGTGGGGTATCGTGTATCCGTCTCGGGAATGACGCGTGCCAAGCTCCGTCAAGGAGAGCCAGCGCTGCTCTTCACGTATCTTTCTGTCCGCGAGGATGCGCTGCAGCTCTATGGATTTGCGACGCAGGAGGAATACGATGTGTTCCTCCACCTGATCGGTGTCTCTGGCATAGGACCAAGAGTTGCGCTCGGGATCCTTTCTTCGACGACGCTCTCGAGCCTTTGCAGTGCGATTGCCAACCAGCAGGCGACCGTGCTCACGAAGCTCCCCGGCATCGGCAAGAAGTCGGCGGAGCGACTGATCCTAGAGCTCAAGGATAAGCTGGCGTTTTCACCCTCTGAAGAGGACGATGTCAGCTTTAGAGAGACGTCTGCCGTCGCGGAAGGCGTCGTGCCTGAGGCCGCTGCCGCTCTGGAATCCCTGGGCTATGCCTCATCGGAGATCGCGCCAGTGCTCAAACAGCTTGGCAAATGTGAGACAACGGAGGAAGCCATCCGATTGGCACTCAAGAAGCTCGGACATGCGCGATGAGGTGCGCATCCCGGGATATATGGCACGGTCCCTGCGAGGGTAGGGGCGTGGCCAATCAAGGGAGAGGAGGAGACCGGTGGAAGATTTTTCATTTGATGAGCCTGCGGAGCGGGTGATCTCGCAGGACGCACAGCGTGCGGATGATTGGCAGTACAGTTTGCGGCCGCATCGCCTGGCGGAGTACATCGGACAGGATAAGGCGAAGGCGAATCTTTCCATCTTCATCAAGGCGGCGCTTTCCCGTGGAGAAGCACTGGACCACGTCCTGCTCTATGGGCCGCCGGGATTGGGGAAGACCACGCTTGCCGGCATCATTGCCAATGAGCTCGGCGTGAATTTCCGCCAGACTTCCGGGCCTGCCATCGAGCGTCAAGGAGATCTGGCTGCGCTGCTCACGAACTTGGAAGAGAGGGACGTCCTGTTCATCGATGAGATCCACCGCCTTCCTCGAAGCGTAGAGGAAGTGCTTTATTCTGCCATGGAGGATTTCGCGCTGGACATCATCATCGGCAAGGGGCCGAGTGCGCGTTCCATCCGCCTCGACATCGCGCCCTTCACCCTGATCGGCGCGACGACGAAGGCGGGAGCATTGGCGCCTCCTCTACGCGATCGTTTCGGGGTGATTTCGCGGCTGGAATACTATACGCCGGAAGCACTCGTGACCATCATCAAGCGGGCAGCAGAGATCCTCAAGATTCCCATCGAACCGCAGGGGGCGCTGGAGATTGCCAAGCGCTCGCGTGGCACGCCGCGCATCGCGAATCGCTTGCTGAAGCGCGTGCGCGATGTCGCGCAGATCGAAGGAGAGGGAGTCATCACGGATGCAATTGCGGACAGGGCACTGGCAATGCTCGAGATCGATGGCTGCGGACTCGATCATATCGATCGTCGGATGCTCACGACCATCATCAAGAAATTCGCTGGTGGTCCCGTCGGGCTCGACACGCTCGCGGCAGCCATCAGTGAGGCGACGGATACGATCGAAGATGTCTATGAGCCGTTCCTCATCCAGCTGGGATTCTTGAACCGGACCCCGCGGGGGCGCGTCGCGACGGCAGCGGCCTATCGTCATCTGGGAATTCAGGTACCGGGGGAAGGCAGGGGAGACGTATGAGACTCTTGCTGCACCTCTGTTGTGGTCCCTGCGCCTGCTATCCTGTCAAGCGTCTGCGGGAAGAAGGCATCGAGCCAGAGGGATATTTCTTCAATCCCAATATCCATCCTTATAAAGAGTGGAAACATCGTCTCGATACGGCGAAGGAATTTGCCGAGAAAGTCGGGATGAAACTCCATACGGACGAGCATTATGCCCTGCATGAATTCCTGCGGCGCGCCTTACCGGCGGAAGCGCGTCCGAACGGCCGCTGCACGATGTGCTACACTTGGCGGTTGCAGCAGACGGCGCGCTATGCGAGTGAAGCCGGGTATGATGCGTTCACATCTACGCTTTTCTACAGCATCTACCAGCAGCATGATCTCATGAAGCGCACGGCAGAGCGTTTCGCCAGAGAATATGGCGTTTCGTTCTATTATGAAGATTTCCGTTCCGGTTGGCAGGAGGGGATCGACATCAGCCATGACTTAGAGCTCTACCGTCAGCCCTATTGCGGTTGCGTGTTCTCGGAAGAAGAGCGATACAGCAAGGAATACCTGAAAAGGAAGCGGAAGGAAAACCGGGCGAAGAAACGCGCGCGCCTGGCTTTGGCAGCGAAAGGGGGAGACCTAGCATGAAGGAACGGTGCGTGCACCGAGTGAAGGGAATCCTGCGCGCCATGATGTTGCTTTTGCTTGCGCTTTCGGTCTTGCCGCTCGGCGCTGTACAAGCGGCCTGGCAGCCGTCTCTTGCCATCGGCTTGCTGGAGGGGCAGACTACGGCGTCGCTGGCGGTCCGTCAGGGAGCCGCCAATCTTTCTCTCGATGAAAAGGTTCTGCGCAACCTGCCACGTGGTACGACGCTGACCGTTGCTGTGGAGAGCGGTGGGTTCCTCGTGAATGGCAAACGGTTCTCGGGGAAGACGCTTGCACTCAAAGCGGACAAGGAAAAGGGAGAGATGATTGTTTCTGTCAATGGCAGGTCGTACCGCGGTGAGCTCCGTCTCGTTCGCCATCAGGGGGGATTCACGGTCGTGAATGATATCCCTGCCGAAGCGTATGTTAAGAGCGTCCTGCCCAGCGAGATGCCGCCGGAGTGGCCCGCTGAGGCAGAGAAGGCGCAGGCCATCGCCGCGCGGACGTTTGCCCTGGCGAATCGCGGCAGACATCAGGCAGATGGCTTCGACCTCTGTGCGACGACGCATTGCCAGACCTACACGGGCATTGCCGGGGAACGGGATGCCAGCACGGCTGCTGTCCAAGCGACGTACGGACAGGTGATGACGTATCAGGGACGCCTGGTGGATGCGGTCTTCCATACGGATTCCGGTGGTATGACGGAGAACAGTGAAGACGTCTGGGGAAGTCGGATCCCCTATTTGCGCGCAGCGTCAGAGATGCAGACGGCGACGAAGCCCTGGCACAGGGAATGGACCCTCGAGGCATTTTCTGCCAAGCTCGCTGCCAAGGGAACGATCGGTACGCTGAAGCGCATCAAGCTCTCGCCGCTGCAGATTGGAAAACGGGCAGATGATCGCGCGTCGTCCGGACGAGTGAAAAGCGTCACGTTCGTCGGTACGCGCGGTACACTCCGCTTGAGCGGCAACGAGCTTCGCAGCCTTTTCCAGCTCGACAGCACGCTGTTTTCCCTGCGCATCGAGGGGAACCGGGTCCTGGCGACGGGCTATGGTGCTGGCCATGGTCTCGGGCTGTCGCAATGGGGCGCAAAGGCGTACGCGGAGAAAGGAACCAAGGCGCAAGCCATCCTCACCCATTACTATCAGGGTGTGGAGATGAAACAGCTATATAAAGAGTAAGGCAGGAGATTCAGGATGCTATTATCCGATTTTGATTATGAACTTCCGGAAGAGCGCATTGCACAGACGCCGATCGAGCCGAGGAATGCATCTAGGCTCATGGTGCTCGATCCTGTGAAGAAGACGATCGGCCACGATCATTTCTATAACCTGAAGCAGTATGTCGAGCCGGGAGATACATTGATTTTCAATGATACGCGCGTGATGCCGGCGCGCCTGATCGGCCATCGCGATCAGACGGGCGGCAAGGTGGAGGTCTTCCTTCTGCGCCGTCTGGATGCCGATCACTGGGAAACGCTGGTCAAACCGGGGAAGAAGGCGCAGGTCGGCAATGTCATCAATTTCAGTGATGAGCTCTCCTGTGTCGTGACCGAGCATACGGAGTTCGGCGGGCGCATCGTGGAATTCCGCTATGAGGGGATCTTCGAGGAGATCCTCGACCGGCTCGGAGAGACGCCGCTGCCGCCTTATATCCATGAGAAATTGGAAGATAAGGAGCGCTATCAGACGGTCTACAACCGGGAAGAGGGATCGGCAGCTGCCCCTACGGCCGGCCTGCACTTCACGAAAGAACAGATGAAAGAGCTCGAAGCCATGGGCGTCCATCTCGGCTTCGTGACACTGCATGTCGGGCTCGGGACGTTCCGTCCTGTCAACGTTGAGCATATCGAAGAGCATGAGATGCATAAGGAGTTCTATCACATCTCCGAGGAAACGGCAAAACTCATCATGGATACCAAGAAGGCAGGGCACCGCGTCATCGCCGTCGGAACGACTTCTATTCGTACGCTGGAATCTGCGGCGACGGCGCCGGGGGAGATTGCCGGCAAGAGCGGCTGGACAGGAATCTTCATTTATCCCGGCTATCAGTTCAAGATCGTCGATGCGCTCATCACGAATTTCCATCTGCCGAAATCGACGCTGATCATGCTCATCAGTGCGTTTGCGGGTAGGAAGTTCGTCTTGCAAGCGTATGAGACGGCTGTCGCGATGAAATACAGGTTCTTCTCCTTCGGAGATGCGATGTATATCTGTGCGCAGCAGCCGCAAGCGGAACGGGAACAGGAGCTTGCGGAACTTGCCGCCTTGCACCGCGCGAAAGGCGAGGCATAAGAAGGTCCTACCGGAAAAGGCGAGCAGCCGATCTCGTGACAGATCGGCTGCTCGTTCTTTTTATGTGCTGATATGTAGTTTTTGTTGTATGGAATGCTCAGATGCCAAGCTCGATATTGCGAATGACGCTGGTGAGCTTTTCCTGCTGTGCCTCCGTGGTCTGATTGATGGTTTCCAGCTCGCGAATGGAATCCGTGGAGTTTTGGATATGGCGGATGCCAGTATCGAGTTTCTGGTGCATTTCCTTCATCTGTCCGGCAAAGGTTTCTCCGAACTGATTGACCTTGTCTTCGAACGTCGAATTTGCCGCGAGGATGGAGTCGATCTGCTTGACGTCGAGGAGGAGCGCTTGGATGGCTTCATCGGAGGTATGGAGGCTCGTCTGCGTATTTTCCGACAGCTTACGTACTTCCTGGGCGACGACGGAGAAGCCGCGGCCGGCCTCTCCGGCACGTGCGGCCTCGATGGCGGCGTTCAGCGCGAGCAGGTTGGTCTGCGCGGCGATCTCGTTGATCATCTTCATGACGCCGTCGATCTTTTTAGTGCTCTGGGAGAGCATATCGAGTTTCGGCGTGATCTCATGGTTGCGCTCGATGAGCTGTGAGAAGAGATTGCTCTGCTCGTCGATGCCGCCGGAGATCTGTTGGATGGAATCCTTGATGACCTCCACATCACCGGACATCTGGCGGATGGTCCCCGTGATGGCGGGCATCTTTGCCTGGTAGTCCTGGAAGAGAGCGACGAGGCTCGTCTTGAGTGCGTCGATATGCGCCTGCTTGTTGATGACGCGCTCGAGGAAGAAGGCGCGGCAGTCCGCGTACGTCCTGGCGAATTGGTCGATGTAGGCGTCATGGAACGGCGTGCCTGCCACGACGTGGTAGAACATGATGGCAGTGAGCGTTTCGTTGACGTGGAGTCCTGCGATCTCGCCGAAGCTGGAGAAGCCGGCGACGGGCACGTCGTCGAAGGCGTGGAGCGTCCTGATCTCTTCTGGGTACCCGAGGCGGCGCAGGATGCAATCGTTCAGGATGCCGCCGATGGGCGCGGGCTTGCCCTCGCGGAACCTCTGGATGGCCGGAGCCAACGTGCTTGCGAGGGATTGACGCTCGAGCAGGTGCAGGCGTTCGCCTGTCACCACATCGCAGAAGAAATAGATGCGGTCATTTGCCTCATCGATCTTGGCGATGGTGCGGATGAAATCTTCGCCGCTGACATCGGAAGCGAAGGTGTATTTCTTGAGACATTCGTTCAGCTCATCGACGGTCGCAACCTGGAAGTGCTCTTTGAGGGCCTGGATGAAAGAGACCGACCGGCCATCTGCCGTCTCAACGGTCTTGATGTAGCGCAGTGCCGTGTTGGCGCTGGTGACAGTGAATGTCGTATTCGTGCGCTTGGCAGATTGCGTTTTCAGGATGCCGTAGCGATATTCGTCCGCCAAGCGGACGAGCGTGATGACGGCGGCGTTCTCGACGGTCTTTTCGCCATCGTAGATATAGGTATGTGCGAAGTCCATCTTTCCACCGGCGCTGCCGCCGATGAACGGGCAGGGGAATTTGCCGGTCTCGTAGAGCGCCTGCAGGACAAACGTCTCGCAGTCGGATAACCCGTCGATGTAGACGAGTGCGAATGTATGGTTCACGCTGATGCGGAAGGGCGGCTGGTGTCGCTCGAGTTCCTGGCGAATGGCATCGACGCGTTCCGTGATCGTCGTCTTGACATCTCCTTCGCGCAGGTCTTTATTCGGCAGCGGCACGTTCATGGTGTACGTCTGCGCGATCATGCGGTTGGAAAAAGATTGGAGCAGGATACGCGAGCGCTGCTCCGGTGCTGGTTGATAGAGTGGCGTATTCCCGGTATGGCACAGCTCCCCGGCGGTGGTCATCAGGAGCAGTTTGGTGCTCTGTGGCAACTCGCGCTTGAGCGCGGCGGCAACCTCGTCGAGAGAGAGGTCGGGAGAAACGAAGCCGAGCATGAGCGCAGGACTGCCCGCAACGTGCAGCAACGGCGCGAGGTGCGTGGCATCGAGTTCGTTGCGCTGCAGGTAAGCGGCAGCGATATCGTTCTCTTCCGATTTTGCGGCCGCAGTGGAGGCGGCCGCTGGGGCGGCCTCAGCGCGCTTGATGAGGGGAGACGTTCCGTGGGAACGGAAAATAGATAACATAGTAACACATCCTTTTTTCAGTAAAACCACAATCCCTATGTACAACAAAAAGTGATTATGCATACCTTATTCGTCCCGGTGAGGAACGATTCCTCTTTCTATTGAAATTTTGGGCAAACGGATGACGGTCCGCTTCATGACAGCGCGGGCAGGAAGTATTGGAAAGCGGCGGGGATGCTATAGGAGCCTGCAAGCGCCTGACGGGAAACCCAAAGGTATCGGTTTTGAGCCGTCGTCTTTGATGAGGGATCGCTTTGCGGCGCGAGCATGATAGCGAAGGAAATCATGTCCCATTCCACATGCGTGAAGATATGCCGGGCGGATCGATCTGGTCGGATGGCAGAAATCTCATATCCTTGTCCATGGAGGAAGGAGACAACTTCATCTTGCGTGGAATGGCCAGGGAGGTTCGGCAGCTCGTAGAGACCCGCGAGCAGCCCTTTCGCGGGCCGTTTCTTCAGGGCGATGCGGTCCTGCCAGCGGATGAGGAGGACCGTCCGCTTTATTTGCCGGCGGTGCTTTTTGGCGTGCTTGACGGGGAAATCCTGGGGACACGCAGCATCGTAGGCCAGGCAGAGACGCATGAGCGGACAGCGGGCGCAATGCGGCAGGCCGTTGGGCACGCAGACGGTGGCACCGAGCTCCATGAGCGCTTGGTTGAGCATGGAGGAGGAAGGACCAGCGGTATAACATGGCTGTAAAGCCGTCTCGATGAGGCGCTTCGTGCTGTCTTTGAGGACGTCCTCACGGCAGAGGGTGAGGCGTGTCACGACGCGCAGGACATTGCCATCGACAGCTGGGATAGGTGCTCCGCCAGCGATCGAACTGATGGCGGCGGCCGTGTACCTGCCGATTCCAGGGAGTGAGAGCAGCGCGTGGAAGTCGAGAGGGATGTTGCCGTCGTATTCCTCCATGATGAGGATGGCGGCCTTCTTCAGGTTGCGCGCACGGCTGTAGTAGCCGAGTCCTTGCCAGAGCTTCATCAGTCGGTCATCGTCTACGGAGGCGAGTGCCCTGACGTCGGGCAGCGCTTCGAGGAAGCGTGTGAAATAGGGGATCACGGCGGCGACGCGCGTCTGTTGAAGCATGATTTCCGAGAGCCAGATGCGGTAGGGCGTCGGGGTTTCCCGCCAGGGGAGGGTACGCGCGCGATAGCGGTACCAGCGGAGCAGCGGCTCTACGATGGCGGGAAGTTGGGCGGCGTGGGGCAGCGCAGGAATCAGTCGTTCTTTATCGAGCATGATGACCTCCTCGGTTCTAGGTGATGTTCCTTCTATCATACCGCAATGTGAAAGAAAACGGAAAAAGAAAACGTTGCCAGGCATAATTTTTTTTAGATTTCCTGTTGACAAACGAGGCGGAAAAGCGTAATAATGTATACAACGTTTACAACCTTACAGACATACATTCTCAGAAGGAGGCGTAAGATGGACATGAAGCATGTGTTATCTGTGTTTGTCGAGAATCAGACGGGCGTGCTTGTCCGGGTTGTAAGCATGTTTTCCAGACGGGAGTTCAACATTGACAGCCTTTCTGTAGGCGTCACGGAGTCTCCGGAGTTCTCGCGCATCACGATCGTCGTGCACGGAGATGAGAATCTCATCGAGCAGATGATCAAGCAGCTCGAGAAGATGCCGGTCGTCCGAGGTGTGGAACGTCTCGATGCAGAGGTTGCTGTTTGCCGCGGGATGACGATGATCAAGGTGTGCGCGGATGATACGAATCGTCTCGATGTACTGAAGATGGCGGAGCTCTTTCGGGCGCATGTCGTCGATGTGCAGCCGACGACGCTGATCTTTGAGATTACGGGAGATGACGATAAGGTCACGGCGTTCCTTCGTCTCCTGAAACCTTATGGGATCAGCGAGGTCATTCGCACGGGCTTGATTGCGCTGGAACGTGGAGAACATACAATTTACGAGCATTGTGAGGAGAGAGAGTACTATGGCAAAAACTTACTATGATCAGGACGTTAATTGGGAAATCTTGAAAGGCAAGAAGGTCGCAGTCATCGGTTACGGCAGCCAGGGACATGCGCATGCGCTGTGCCTGAAGGACAGCGGCGTGGATGTTGTCGTTGGCCTCTATGAGGGCTCGAAGTCCAAGAAGGTCGCTGAGGAACACGGCCTTACGGTCCTGCCGACAGCTGAGGCAGTCAAGCAGGCAGATATCACGATGGTCCTGATTCCGGATGAGAAGCAGGCCGATGTCTACAAGACGGAGATCGGTCCGAACCTCAAGCCGGGCAGTGCTCTCGCTTTCGCTCATGGTTTCAATATCCATTTCAAGCAGATCGTTCCGCCGGAAAATGTCGATGTCTTCATGGTGGCACCGAAGGGGCCGGGTCATCTCGTTCGCCGTACGTTCACGGAGGGGTCGGGCGTGCCGGCAGTCTTCGCGGTCTATCAGGATGCTTCCGGCAAGTGCTTCGATATCGCGCTCGCGTATGCCAAGGGCCTCGGTGCGACGCGTTCCGGCGTCCTGCAGACGACGTTCCGCGATGAGACGGAAGAAGACCTCTTCGGTGAGCAGGCTGTGCTCTGCGGTGGTGTTTGCCAGCTCATGCAGACGGGCTTCGAAGTCCTCGTCGAGGCTGGCTATCCGCCTGAGATGGCGTACTTCGAGTGCTTCCATGAGATGAAGCTCATCGTCGACCTCTGCTATGAAGGCGGCTTCACGAAGATGCGCAAGTCGATTTCCGATACGGCTGAGTATGGCGACTATATGGTCGGCCCGCGCATCATCACGGAAGATACGAAGAAAGAGATGAAGAAGGTCCTGAAGGAGATTCAGGACGGCACGTTTGCGCGCAACTGGCTCCTCGAGAACCGTGCGGCCGGCCGCGTGAACTTCCTCATGCAGCGTCAGCTCCATGCTGAGCATCCGATCGAGAAGGTCGGCAAGGAACTGCGTGCGATGATGCCGTGGCTGCGTGATGGCGCTGACCTCTCGAAGGACTGAGCTTCGCCTGCGCTTATTTGAGTCGATGTTCCATATCGCTTTTGCCTGTGCTACGGGGAAAGCGGCACCGTTAAGGTGATCGAAAGGTCCGTGGGAGATGGTAGCTCCCACGGACCTTTTGAACTCTCGGAAAATCGTACTCGCTATGGTATAATAGACTGTATGACGCTTGGGAGATTCCCGAGGGCAAAGAGCCCCATAGAGCTCTTTGCCCTCAGGGCGTCGACGCAGTTGGAACGATGAAAGGTAGGAGAACGTATGGGCATGAACATGAGCGAGAAGATTCTCGCCAAACATGCGGGATTGTCAGAAGTCCATCCCGGACAGTTGATCACGTGCGATCTTGATATGGTACTTGCCAATGATATCACGGCGCCGCCCTCGATTGCCAAGTTCGAGGAAATTGGACGTCCTGTCTTCGATCCGGCGAAGATCGCGCTCGTGCCGGATCACTTCCAGCCGGCGAAGGATATCAAGAGCGCCGGGCTCGCCAAGATTGTCCGCGATTTTGCACACAAGCATCACATCGTTAATTATTTCGAGCAGGGGCGCGTGGGCATCGAGCATGTCATCCTGCCGGAGAAAGGGCTGGTCGGCCCTGGCATGCTCACGATCGGTGCAGATTCGCATACTTGCACATACGGCGCGCTGAATGGCTTTTCGACGGGCGTGGGGTCGACGGACCTCGGCATGGCGATGGCAACGGGCAAGGCATGGTTCAAGGTCCCGTCGGCCATCAACGTCCATCTGACGGGGAAGAAGCCAGCGGATATCACCGGCAAGGACGTCATCCTTACGCTCATCGGTGAGATCGGTGTCGATGGGGCGCTCTACCAATCGCTCGAGTTTACGGGCGAAGGCGTGGCGGAGCTCTCGATGACGGATCGACTGACCATCGCGAATATGGCCATCGAGGCGGGGGCCAAGAACGGTATCTTCCCCTATGATGACGTGACGGAGGCGTATGTCAAGGGCCGCGTCCAAGTACCGTATGAACCGGTCGCAGCGGATGCTGATGCCGTGTATGCGCGTACGGTTTCCATCGATCTCAGTGCCTTGACGCCGGTCGTCGCGTTCCCGCATCTGCCGGGGAACACGAAGCCGGTCAAGGATATCGAGGAGCCGATTGCCATCGATCAGGTCGTCATCGGGTCCTGCACGAACGGCCGCTTGGAGGACCTTGCGATCGCTGCAAACATCTTTGCAGGACATTCTGTGCATCCGCGTGTGCGCTGCATCGTTATACCGGGCAGTCAGGCGATCTATAAGGAAGCCATGCACAAGGGCTATATCGATACGTTCATCGACGCAGGTTGTGCCGTCTCGACGCCGACCTGTGGGCCGTGCCTCGGCGGTTACATGGGCATCATGACCGCGGGAGAGAAGTGTGTCTCGACGACGAACCGCAATTTCCGCGGCCGTATGGGACATGTAGACAGTGAGGTCTATCTGGCAGGCCCGCAGACGGCAGCTGCCAGTGCGATCTTGGGGCGCATCGCCGTGCCGGAGGAGGTAGACTGATA
The DNA here is from genome assembly GCA_902763085.1 of Dongibacter bovis. Taxonomy (GTDB): domain Bacteria; phylum Bacillota; class Negativicutes; order Selenomonadales; family Selenomonadaceae; genus Selenomonas_C. Next base: position 4,788 of record CACWQW010000011.1, on the reverse strand, counting down.
TGGCATTAGAGGGAAAGGTCTGGCGCTATGGAGACAACATCGATACGGATGTCATCATCCCCGCGCGCTATCTGAATACGTTCGATCCGCAGGAACTTGCAAAGCACTGCATGGTGGATATCGATGAACGCTTTGCCAAGGAAGTACAGCCAGGAGACATCATGGTCGGCGGCCGCAACTTCGGCTGTGGCTCCTCGCGCGAGCATGCGCCGGTTGCCATCAAGGCATCCGGGATTCCCGTGGTCATCGCAGCGAGCTTTGCGCGCATCTTCTACCGCAACGGCATCAACATCGGGCTGCCTCTGCTGGAAATCGGCGACGATGTGCAGAAGATCAAGGCGGGGGACGCGCTTAGTGTCGATGTGGCGACAGGCGTCATCAAGGACTTGACGACGGGCGACACGTTCCAAGCGCATCCGCTGCCGGGATTCATCCAGGATATCGCCAAGGCCGGCGGACTCGTGGAATATGTGAAGCAGAAGGCGTGAGAGCGGAGGCAGAGCAATGGCATATAACATCACAGTCATTCCCGGCGACGGCATCGGGAAGGAAATCACGGATGCAGCCGTCAAGGTGTTGAAGCGAACCGATGAGAGATTCGGCTTGCATCTTTCCTATACGTATAAAGATGCCGGTGGTACGGCGTATGATAAGTTCGGTACGCCGCTGCCGGATGATACGGTCGCCGCCTGCAAGGCGTCCGACGGCGTCCTTTTCGGCGCGGTTGGCGGCGATCAGTGGGATGGCGTCGAACCGTCCTTGCGGCCGGAGAAGGCCATCCTCGGCCTACGCAAGCAGCTCGGCCTCTATGCAAACTTGCGTCCCGTCAAGGTCGCGGATGCGCTCGTCGAGTATTCGCCGCTCAAGCCGGAACTTGCCAAGGGCGTGGACCTCGTCATCGTTCGCGAGCTCATCGGGGGGATTTACTTCGGCGATAAATGTGAATCAGAGCCGTATCAGGGCACTGAACGCGCCTGGGACCTGGAGAACTATTCTGTCCCGGAAGTCGAGCGCATCACGAAGCTCGCTTTCGAGACGGCGAAGCTGCGCCGCGGCAAGGTCACGTCCGTCGATAAGGCGAACGTCCTTGCGACCTCGCGCCTCTGGCGCCGTACGACGACGGCCGTCGCGAAAGATTATCCAGAGGTTGCGCTCAATCATCTTTACGTTGACAACTGTGCCATGCAGCTTGCCATTCGCCCGGCACAGTTCGATGTGATCGTGACAGGCAATCTCTTTGGCGATATCCTCTCTGACGAGGCTGCTGTCGTCGGCGGCTCGATCGGCATGCTGCCGTCTGCCTCCATCGGGACGGATACCAGCCTCTATGAACCGATTCACGGCAGTGCTCCGGACATCGCAGGCAAAGGGATCGCCAATCCCATGGGAACCGTTCTCTCTGCGGCCATGCTCCTTAGGTACTCGCTCCATGAAGAGGCAGCAGCCAAGGCCATCGAGTCGGCGGTCGATCAGGCATTGGCTGACGGCTATCGTACGGCAGACCTGTACAAAGAAGGGTTCCAGCGCGTGCGTACGGATGAGATGGCAGACGTCATCTGTGAGAGAATCTGACCGAAGGGAAGCAGGGTGATTGCATGAAAGGAGCACAGGCGGTGCTCGAGTGCCTGCGCGAGCAGGGCATCGATCTTATCTTCGGCTATCCTGGCGGCATGATCCTTCCGCTCTACGATGCGCTTTACGACGCAAAGGACATCCGTCAGATCCTCGTCACGCATGAGCAGGATGCCGCGCATGCGGCGGACGGCTATGCGCGCGCCTCCGGTAAAGTCGGCGTGTGCATTGCAACTTCGGGACCGGGTGCGACGAATCTCGTGACGGGCCTGGCGACGGCGTTCATGGACTCCATCCCCGTCGTCGCCATCACGGGACAGGTCGACACGAAATCCCTCGGGCGCGACGCCTTTCAGGAAACGGATATCCTCGATGTGACCATGCCGGTGACGAAGCACAATTTCAAGGTGAAACGACCGGAAGACCTCATTCCAACCGTACGGGACGCCTTTCGCATCGCCCGCCACGGCCGCCCCGGTCCGGTGCTCATTGATGTGCCGAAAGACCTGTTCTTTGCTGACGTGGCGTATCAGCCGGAAACGCCGCAGGAAGAAACACCGGGAAACCCGGATGCGGATTTCCTCATTTGCGTGGCAGAGGCTGAACGGGAAATCGCGGAGGCGGAGCGACCTGTCGTCATCGTGGGCGGTGGCGTGATTTCCGCAGGTGCCTCGAAGGAGGTACAGGCGTTCATCGAACGCTACCACCTGCCTGTGGTGCATACGCTCATGGGGCTCGGTGCCGTTCCACGTTCTCACCCCCAGTCTCTCGGCTTTGCGGGCATGCACGGGAAAAAGGCGGCAAACCATGCCATCGCGGCGGCGGACCTCGTCATCGCGATCGGCAGCCGCTTCGGCGATCGCCAGACGGGCAACCTCGATAAATATACTGAGGGAACGAAGTTCATCCATATCGATATCGACCCTGCGGAGATCGACAAGAATGTCGCGCACTCCCTAGGGCTTGCCGGCGATATGAAGACGATCCTTTCGTTGCTCATGCGCGGGGAACCTGGGGCAGAGCGCACGGACTGGTGGCGCCAGATCCGTTTGTGGCAGGATACGTATGATTATGACTATCAGGTGACGCGCCTCACGGTTCCCTGGGCGATGCATACCATCGCCAAGGCGACGAAGGGAAAGCCGTTCGCCTTCGTGACGGATGTCGGCCAGCACCAGATGTGGGCGGCGCTTCATCTTGCCATCGAAGAACCGAGGACTTGGTTGACTTCAGGCGGCCTCGGCACGATGGGGTTTGGACTGCCGGCGGCGATGGGAGCACAGCTTTTCTATGGGAAGACGCGGCGTGTCATCCATGTTGCCGGTGACGGCGGTATCAAGATGACGGGCAATGAATATTATACGATTGCGCGCCTGCAACTGCCCATCATCTCCATCATCGTGAATAATACGAGCCTTGGAATGATCCGCCAATTGCAGAAGGTCAACTATGATGAGCGCTACATTGCCTCTGAGCTTGGTTTTCCGATGGATTACGCCGCTTATGCCGGTTGCTTCGGCATTCCGGCGGAGACCGTTTCCACGCAGGAAGAATTCGCAGAAGCCTTTGCCAGCGCCATGGCAGCGACTGGCCCGCGCGTCATCGTCATGAATGTCCACCGCAGTTTCGTCGAACCGATGACGAAAGGCGGCGCAACGCTCGACCAGTTCGTCGATTTCAAGTGAAAATGACTCCATCCTCGCTCCGAAGAGGGTGGAGTCATTTTCTGCGCGAAGGAAAGTGGGATGAGCAACGAATGGGAGAAATCAGGGTCATACGGGTGGGGGAGAAAACGATTCCCGTCGAGTTCCAAAAGAAACATATCAAGCGGATGCACCTGCATGTCAAGGGGCGGGAGGGACGCGTGATCCTCTCCTCACCGTTTTCCGTACCGCGTAGACTGCAGGAGGCATTCATCATCGAGAATCTTGATTGGATCGAAGAGAAGCGTAGGGAGTTGCGGAACCGCCCTTCGCAGCAGCCTCATCGATATCTGACGGGAGAGACGATCGATCTCTGGGGCGAACGGAAAGTGCTGGTCCTACGCGGGGAGCCTGGAGAGCGATTCCGCATCGATGGCGGGAAGGCGTTCCTCTATCTGCCGGAGGGGATTCCGGAGGAAAGGCGCATCCATTTCGTGCGGGAGGCGTATCGTCAGGAGCTGCTGCAGCGCATGCGGGAGGAAGCACCGCAACTCGAGGCGCGTACGGGGCTCAAAGTGAACGAATGGCGTACCAAGGATATGAAGACGCGCTGGGGCACTTGCAACATAGAGGCACGCCGCATTTGGATCAACCTGCAGCTGGTCACGAAACCTCCAGTGTGCCTGCATTACGTGATGCTGCACGAAATCCTTCATCTCGTTGAGTGTCGGCACGATCAACGTTTCTATGCGCTGATGGATCGTTTCCTGACGGATTGGCGACAGGTGCGGCAGCTGCTGGAGATGAGCCCTGGGAATTGTTGAGGAGGACAGCCTCGCTTCTTCGTAGCCCTTTTGCGATACGCTTTCAAATGCGCTATAATAGCGAATGACTGCGAAGAATGGAAAAATTATGAGGGGATGAGCGTGACAGCATGATGGATTGCCGAAAAGGAAATAGAAGACGATGTCTGCCCTTGCTCCTTTGCCTGTTGGCGGTATTTCTGGCCATGAACATGATGGAGGGAACCAGTGAGGCGCGGAAAGCGAAAAGTACAGCGGATCCGTCACCGAGGACGAAGACCATCCTTTTCGTGCCGCAGGACAATCGACCGACCTCGCGGGAACAATCGGCAGAAGCCGTGGAGAAGCTCGGCTATCGCGTGCTCATGCCGCCGAGGGAATTGCTCGGCGGGCTTGAGGCAGGGAAGCCTGAGGAGCTATGGGAATGGACGGCAGTGCAAGCGGCACGTGCAGACGCGGCTGTCATCTCAACGGATGCATTCCTTTACGGAGGACTGGTAGCATCGCGCAAGCATGAGCTCAGCGAGCAGGCACTCTCTGAACGCGTGCAGCGCCTTGTCAGCCTGAAGCAGCGGAATCAGCGGTTGAAAGTCTATGCGTTCGGTTCGCTGATGCGGACGCCGGCTTCCGGGCCGGCCTCCGGCGGGGAGGAGCCAGACTATTATCTTACCTATGGCGCGCAGATCTTCCGTCGCTCAGGCTTGCTCGACAAACAGGAGCATGGCGGTCTGACGGATGGAGAGACGCAGGAACTCCAGGATCTCGCGGCG
>CACWQW010000010.1 GCA_902763085.1 Dongibacter bovis | reverse complement strand
ATTGGCTTCGAGGCGTAGGCGTCGCAGCCGAGCTTGAAGGCTTCCTTGACATAGTCGACGTCTGAGATCGCCGTCATCATGATGATCTTCAGATGGTCTTCCGGCGGGGTCGCGTACTGCTTCTCCAGGCCGCGGATCACCTTCAGCGTCTTGAGCCCGTCGACTTTCGGCATCATGATATCGAGGCAGAGTAAGTCGTAGGGTTCCTGGCGCTTGATGGACTCGAGGTAGAGATCGAGCGCCTCCATGCCGTCCACCGCGACGTCACAGGCACCGTATTTCTCCATCGCTTTCTTCAGGAATGCCCGCGATAGGCGGTCATCCTCCGCAATCAATATCTTCATTTCCGCTCCTCCCTCTCGGTCCGATCGCTGCCGGATAGTTTCTTCTCGCAATACGCCATCAGGTCCTGGACATCGTCCTCCTGCACGGGGATCTGCGCGTTCCAGGTCTCGAGGATCGGGTCGCCCCGCAGCTTCGGATTGATGAAGATGCCGTGGCGATCGAGCTCCATGCCGCCGTTCTCCGGCTTGGAGAATTTGAGGATGGCGTTGATGCGGTGCAGGAGTTCTCCGGCACTTGTCTGCACTTCCTGCAGGTATTCCCTCTGGCACTCCGTGAGCTCTGTCTGAAAAAGCAGCGTCAGCATCCCGTTGATCCCGTTGAGCGGCGTGCGAAGCTCGTGCCCCATGTTCACGAGGAAGCGGTCTTTGACACGCGAGGCTTCCACGGCTCTCTGGCGCGCGTCTTCCGCGTCCGCGCGGTCCTTTTCCGCGCGCATCTCGAGCTGGCGGAGCTTCGAGATGTCGCGCAGGATGATGGAGCAGCCGGACACGCCGCCGTCCATGTCGCCGACGGGCGAACACGTTGCGGAGAGGTAGACTTTCTCCCCGCCGCGGAAGATGCCGATGTTCCGCGCGAGCCCCGCGGCCCGCCCCGTGCGGATGACGCGCGGGATGGGACTGGGGTACGCCTCGCCGGTCTCCACGTTGACGAGCGGACAGACCGCGGAGAACCGTGCGCTCTCCGCCTTGCCCGTGACGCCGAGGATCTTCTCCGCCGCGGGATTCATGAACTGGATCTCCTCCTCGCGGTCCGTCAGCAGAATCCCGTCGCCGATATTTTGCAGGAGCCCCTGCGCGACCGGATCATCGAGCTCCCGCCTCTCTTCGTTTCGCATCTGATCATCTCCCTTCTTGCTCCTCTGATGCCATCCCTAGCGCTCTGCGCCCGGGCCCCGGGCGCAGAGCGCGGCGATCGCCGCGGCGACCGCGGGGAGCGGCAGCTGCCGCTCGACGGCACCGGCCTCCCAGGCGGCGCGCGGCATCCCGTAGACAACGCTCGTCGCCTCGTCCTGTCCGAGCGTGCGCGCACCGCCCTGCCGCATCGCGAGGAGGCCCCGGGCACCGTCGTCCCCCATCCCCGTCAGCAGGACGCCGAGGCTGCCCGTGGCGAGGCGCTGGTCCGCCACAGACTGGAAGAGCACGTCGACGGACGGGCAGTGCCCGTTGACGAGAGGCCCCTCCTGCACCGAGAGGCAGATGCGGTCCCCGAGGCGCCGCACGCGCACATGCCGGTCTCCTGGCGCGATGTAGATATGGTCCGGCACGAGGTACTCCCCTTCCCGCGCCGTATGCGCCGTCAGGCGGCAGTCCCGGTCGAGCCTCCGCGCGAAGAGCGGGACGAGCTGCGTGAGCACCGCCGCGAGCGCCTCCGTCCCGCCCGTCGACGCGCCCATGACGATCAAGCGGATGGAATGCGTCCTCCCGTTTCGCACGATCTGTCCGCTCGCTCCTTTTCGCGGGCCTACCGTATACCGCGGCAGGGCGCCGCCCGGGGACATCGGCGTCCTTGGGGAGCCCGGCACTCCCGCGCGCGCCGCGACAAGGCGGGCACGCCCTGCGGCCGGCACAGCGGTGTGCGCCGCGTCCACCTCCGCATGCCCGACGAAGAGATAGCCGCCCGGCACGAGCCAGTCGTAAAATTTGCGTACGAGCTCTGTGCGCGTCTCCCGGTCAAAGTAGATCATGACGTTCCGGCAGAAGATCACATGAAAGGGCTTTCGGAATGGGAACACGTGCGTCAAGAGGTTGAACGGGCGAAAGACGATGCTCTGCCGCAGCGCCTCCACGGCCTGCCGCTGCCCGTCGCGCCGCGAATGGAAATAGGCGCACTGCCAATGCTCCGGGAGCGCGGCGACCGCGTCCGCTGCATAGATGCCGCGCGCCGCCTGCGCGATGACCTCCTCGGAGAGGTCCGTCGCGAGCAGGGAGGTCTCCCAGCCCGCGCCGCGCAGGGAGAAATACTCCGTCAGGAGCATCGCGAGCGTATATGCCTCCTCTCCCGTCGAGCAAGCTGCGCACCACGTCCGCACGTCCTGCGTGCGCGCCGCTGCCTGCGCGATCCACGGCAGGACGACGTCGCGGAAATACCAGAAATGATCCTCTTCGCGCAGGAAATACGTATGATGCGTCGTGATCGCCTCGGAGAGGAGTTTCCGCGCGCGCCCCGTCGTGTCTCCTGCCGGAGCCACGTGAGGAAGCCTGTCGCCGTGCGGCAGGACGCCGGGAGCCCCTCGTCCTCATGCTGGAACAGTTTGAACAGACGGGATTCCAGGAGCGCTTTCTTCTCGGGCGGCAGCTGTATGCCAAACGCCTGCTGTACGATCTGCGCGTACGCGGCGAAACATGCCTGGTCCATCCTGCCCGCCTCCTCACATCTCAGTATTTGCCGAAGCCTCCCGGGAGGTACGGTTCCTGCGGCGGACGGTGCTCGCCCGCCGTCTCCTTCGGTGCAGGTGCTCCGGCCGGATTGGTCTCCGGACGGGCGGCCGGTTCTGTCCAGCGCTCAGGGCGTCCCGTCAGGCGGAATTTCCCTGCCGTATCTTTGAGACTTGCTGCCTGTGCCGAAAGCTCTTCGCTCGCGGAGGACGCCTGCTCGGAGGTCGCCGAGTTGCTCTGGACGACCTGCGAGACCTGCAGCACGCCCTGGTTGATCTGCTCGAGTGCGAGCTGCTGCTCGTTCGATGCCTTCGCGATTCCCTCGACGAGGCTGGCGACGTCCTCGACGTGCGTCATGATGGCCTCGAGCTCCTCCGCTGTCTTCGACGCGATCGTCCGACCCTCGTTGACCTTCGCAATCGAGTCCTCGATCATGTCCGTCGTCTCCTTCGCGGCTTTCGCCGAGCGCGCCGCAAGATTCCGGACTTCCTCGGCGACGACCGCGAAGCCCTGCCCTTGCCGTGCGATCCTGCCCGCGCCGCCTCGACCGCCGCATTCAGCGCGAGGATGTTCGTCTGGAACGCGATCTCATCGATGACCTTAATGATCTTCGAGATATTCGCCGACGAGACGTTGATGGCCTCCATCGCGCGCAGCATCTCCTTCATCTCCTTGTCCCCGTTCTGCGCCTGCACGCGCGCCTTGCCCGTGAGCTCGTTCGCGTGGTCCGCGTTCTCCGCGTTGCTCTTGGTCTGCGAGGCAATCTCGGCGATGGACGACGAGAGCTCCTCGACGGAGGACGCCTGCTCGGCCGCGCCCTGTGACAGCGAGACGCTCGCATCCGAGACGTTTTTCGCCCCAGCCGCGACCTGCCCAGACGCCATACGGATGGCTTGCATCGAGCGGTCGAGCTCGCCGCGCATCTTCTCGAAATTCGCGGCGACCATGCCGATCTCATCCTGCGCCTCCAGCGCGACGGCATGCGTGAGGTCCCCGCCCGCGATGGCGCGCGCGTCCTCTCCGAGCTGTTCCATGCGGCGCGAGATGCTGCGCGCCAGCGCGACGCCGATCAGGAGGGAGACAATGAGCGCGACGACGGCAATGGCGCCCGCAACCAGCACGACGCGCTCCGCATAGGCGCCTTCTGCCTGCATCTCTTGCTGCGCCTTCTCATCTGCCCGCGTCGCGAAATCATTGAGCGACGCGCCGATGGTCCCGCCGAGATCGTGGACCGGCTTCATCTCCGGCAGATTCTCCACGGGAGAGCCGGGGACCGTCTGCGCTGCGATGAGCGCGGCACGCGCCTGCTTGTACTGCTGCATCTGCCGCTCGAGCTCCGCCATCGCCTGCTGATCTGCCCCCGTCACCGCCAGCGCCTGGAGCTGCGCGATCTGCGCCTCGACGGCGCTGTCATGTGCCTGCAGCTCACTGAGGGATTGCTGCCGCGCCTCGGGCGACTGGCGGAAAAGGTAGCGCGTGAGCTCCCCGCGGTCCTCTGAGAACGCCTTGCCCGCCTGCATCGCGACGACGGCCGTCTTCGCGTCCTCCTTGTACACCTTCTGATACGTCGTGTTGATCTGATCCGACAGGCTGAAACTCGCGATGACCGTCGCGAGCAGGAGCACGCAAAGCACGCCCGTCAGGCTGACGATCTTCGTCCCGATTCTCATATTGCTGAACTTTCCCATGGATTACATCTCCTCGATTTCCCCAAAACAGATCCTATTCCTTGTCACTCTGCGGCTGCGGGTGCTGTGCCCTGCGTCTGCGCCTCTTCCATCGCCGCCTGCTCGTCCTCGCTGAAGAGCTTCTCCCAATCGAGCAGCAGGACGACGTCCTGCCCATCCTCGCGGAGCCTCCCGATGCCGCGGATGTAGCGGTTCTTCGACGCGCGGAGATCCGGCGGCGGGACGACCTTCGCCGCGGGGATCGTCAGCACCTCGGACACGCCGTCGATGATGAGCCCGATCAGCATCTCCGCCACCTTGATGACGATCACGCACGTCCGGTCGGTATAGTCGCGGAATTCCCGATGAAAGCGCAGGCGCATATCGACCACGGGAATGATCTTGCCGCGCAGGTTGATGATTCCTTGTACATAGTCCGGAACCTCCGGCACTTTCGTGATCGGCAGGATGCCGATGATCTCCATGACCACGCGGATATCGATGCCGTAGGTTTCCTCGCCAAGGAAGAACGTCAGATACTTGTCCTTCTGCGTATCTTCTTCCTCCAGGATCTCTTCACTCATGCTGCTTTCCCTCCCTCTTGCTCAACTCGTATAGATGAGTTCTGCCGTCTTTGCCGGATCGATGATCAGGCTGATGCTGCCGTCGCCGAGCAGCGTACAGCTCGTGATGCCCGTCGTATTCGTCACATTGCCGAGATAGACAGAGAGTGGCTTCACCACGATCTGCTGGACGCCGAGGAGACGATCCGCCGCGAGCGCGAAGAGCCGGTCCTCGCTCTCGACAAGCAGCAGGATCCCCTGCGTGAGGTCCGGTTCGGCATCCTCGATGCCATAGACCTGGCCGAGCCGGACGATCGGACAGCAGCGCCCGTCCTCGATGAGCATCTCGCGCCCCTCCGCGTCGATGAAGACCTGACTGGGCTCTGGGCGGAACGAGCGGCGGATCGCCGAGATCGGCAGCGTGAACGATGAGGAGCCGACCTCGAGGTTCATGCCATCGACGATGGCGAGCGTCAGCGGGATCCGGATCGTCGTCGTGCTGCCCTGCCCCGGCGTGCTGTCGACGGTGACCTTGCCGCCGAGCGCCTTGATGTTCGAGACGACGACGTCCATGCCGACGCCGCGCCCCGAATACTCGGTGACCTGGTCATTCGTCGAGAAGCCGGGCGCGAAGATGAAATTATAGACCTCCTTGTCCGTGTACTCTGCCTCGGGCTTCGTCAGCAGTCCCTTCTGTCGCGCTTTCTCAAGGATCTTCGCCCGGTCCATGCCGCTGCCGTCATCCGCGATCTTGATGACAACCTCGCCGCCCTCATTCGTCGCGGAGAGCATCACCGTGCCGCTCTCGGGCTTGCCGAGCTCCTTGCGGCGCTCCGGCAGCTCGATGCCGTGGTCGATGGAGTTGCGCACGATGTGCATGAGCGGGTCGCCAAGATGCTCGCTGATCGTCTTGTCGACCTCCGTATCCGCGCCGACGAGCACGAGCCGCGCCTTCTTGCAGAGCTTCTTCGTCATGTCGCGCACAATGCGGTTCATGTGCTTGAACACCGGATCGACAGGCACCATGCGCAGGGACATCACGCTGTCCTGCAGCTCTCGCCCCACCTTGTGGAGCTGCCGTGCCGCCTTCTGGAAATTGTCGAGCTCGAGTCCCGCGAGGTCGGGATTCTGCGTGACCATCGACTCCGCAATGACGAGCTCGCCGACGAGGTCCATGAGCCGTTCGAGCTTATCGACGCGCACGCTGATCACCTGCGCCTCCTCGTGATGGGGATGCGCAGGCGGCTTTTCCGTCTTCTCCTGGGGCGGCGGCGCGTCCGCCGTCTCTTTGTGGATGGCGGGGACGATCGGCTCTGCGTCCACCGCGGCGCCGGCGGCCAGCTCCGCGGCGGACGGCCAATAGCCGCACTCCGCCGTGCTGGCGAGCTCGCGGAAATCGAGTCCCGTCAGATAGCTCGTGCCGTCGAGGATCTTCTTCACGTCCTCCGGCGACGCTGCGGACGTAAACCAAAGGCGGAAGCCGTCACGCAGGATCGCCTCCGGCGCCTGATCGTCCTCGAGGATCTTTTCCGGCAGGAAATGGAGCTCTGCAACATGTTCCTTCAGGTTGTTGACGACCGTAAAGGCGCGCACCTCCACCATGCCGCAATCCAGCTCGAAATGGAGGACGGCCTCATAGACATGCAGCTTCCCGCCGCCGCCCGATGGCTCTGCTTTCGCCGGTGCGATGTAGTACTGCTGCGCCTTCGGCGGCGCGGCCTGCGGCTTCGGCTGCGCGCCGGACTTTGCCTTGCGCAGGTCGACATCGGGATCATCGCCGTTCTCGACTTTCATCGCGCGCAGGAAATCCTCGGTCTTCTGCCGGAGCTCCGCGCTGCTCGCGTCCGGCGTCTCGCCATCGGCGAGCCGATCCATCTCGCCTTTCATGAAGTCCACGGCCTCGAGCACGAGGTCTGTGATGGACGAGACATCGACCTTCTGCGGATGGAGCTCCCGCAGGTAAAAGAAAATATCCTCTACGGAGTGCGCCAGCGTCGAGATGTCCGTGAACATCATCATGGCCGCGGAGCCCTTGATCGTATGCATAGCCCGGAAGATCTCGTTACTGCTCGAGCTGCTCGAGGAAGTTCCTCGTCTCATACAGGAACACCTCGACCATCGATTCATGGTCTGCCAAAGCGCCTCACCTCCCATGTTCTCTTTTCCTTCCCACGTCCTATTTCTATGCCGTAGGTCGATGTTCCTGCTTCTTTCGTAAATAACTCGCTGCCAATATGGCTGTTTTTATGCTGCAATCGTTCTTATTTCGGCGTTTTTAGAAATTACTGCCAGCGAGCGCCCCTTTGAGCAGGCGAAGGCACAGAAGAAACAGCAAGGCTCCCGGCAGCGCCGTCATGGTGCGCTGCCGGGAGCCTTGCTGGGAAAAGACATCCCATCGACCGCGGTTATTTCACCGCGCGGATATCGTCGAAGTACATGTGGGAATCCACGGTCGCATCGCCGATCGTGTTGCAGTAGATCGCGAAATGCTGGACTGCGGACTTGTCGAAGGTGCCGCCGTTCTTGCCCTTGAACTGGCTGAACGGCAGCGTAACGAGCTGCGGCTGCGTCGTCTTCGCGAGCGCGCTGAGGTCGACCTCGAAATCTTCGCCGTTGCTGTTCGTCTGGATGATGAGCTTCTGCCCCTTGCCGTCCGGCGTGAGCCAGAACTGGATGGCATCGTAGGCGGACCAGTCGACGCCCTTGAGGCTCTTGATGATGCCGCCGTAACCGCCCTTGTTGATCGTATAGTGGAAGTCGAGGCCAGCCTCGCCGCCCTGATGCCGCTCAGAGAGCAGCGGCTCCGCCGAGCAGCCGGCTCCGCAGTTCGTCGCGTAGGCGCCCTTGAGCAGGCTGCCGTCGCCGTAGTAGCTCTCGAAGTCATCGACGAGCGCCGGGTCGGCGGGCGGCGCGGGCAGGTTGAAGAACACCTGCACGCTGTCCGCCGCCTTGCCGTCGAGCCGGAGCTCGATGGCACCGAACGTCTTGCCCGCCAAGGCGAGCGCCTCGTCCGTCAGAGCTCCTGTGATCTCGCCCCTGTCGTCGGAGACGGCGGGAACCGTCGCCGCGACGCTGCCGTCCTTGCGCAGGATGGCAAACGAAGCGCTTTGGAAGCCGCCCGCCGCCTTTGCCGTGAGCGTCATGGGCGCGAGCACGCGCTCCATCGCGTTCGGTGCCGTGAGGTAGCCGTACTCCTTCGCTGCGGGCACCGCCTGCACGGAGATCGCCGAGAGGTTCGGCATCTGCCCCGCGAAAACCGTCTGCGGTGCATCGTAGAAGTCGATGAACGCGTTGACCATCTCATGGCCGCGCTTCGGCGAGACGAGGTACGGCTGGGCGAAGTTGACTTCATTGAAGTTCGACCAGGTCATGAAGTACGCCATCTCGTGCGGTGCGATGCGCGCGAGCGCCTCGTTGATCCAGTTCAGGCGCTTGTTGCCGGACTTTGCGAGACCGTTGCCCTGGTTGCCGACGAGCACGCCCGTCTCCGTCACGGCGGCGAGCTTCTGATGGAGATCAGCGAAGCGGTCGACGACCTTCATCGTCGCGTCAAAACTGTCCATCCAGCCATCCACCCGCGCCGGGTCGCGATGATAGAGATCGAAGCCCGTGATGTCGACGAAGGCGTCGCCCGGATAGCGGCTCGCGTACTCCGAGACATCCTTGAACGGTCCGTTCGGAGAGTAGGCGTAGAGCAGGTTGTGCAATCCCTTCGTATCGCGCATGTACGTCACCGTATAGCGGAAGAGGTTCTTGAACTGGCTCGCGGACGAGTACGACGCGCCCCACCAGAACCAGCTGCCGTTGTTCTCGTGGAACGGTCGGAAGATCACGGGCACATCCGCCTGCTGCATCCGCCCGAGGAAGTCCGCGACGAGGTCGAGGTACTGCGTATAGACGGGATTGAGGTCGCCGCCCGGCAGGATGCGCTTGACGACATCGCCGCTCGTGACATTCGGCGAGTAGCCCGCGTAGTCGTAGTGGCCATCAACCTTCGGCTTCTTCGCGACGAGCGCGAAATTCGGCATGTGCATCGACATCGTGACGATGGCGCCGCGCTTCGCCGCGGGGAGCACGAGGCGCGCGAGCTTCGCACTGTACGTCTCGCCCGCCGCCTTCTCCGCGTCGGTGAGCTCGAGCTCATCGCCCGTGAGCGCGAGCGCGTCCACGCCGACGATGCCGGAGTAGTCCTTGACGATGTCATACGTGTCCGAGGCGCCCGGCAGGTTCTTCGCGACCTTGCGGTTCATCTCGTTCTGGTGGCCGTAGACCACCTGGTCCGTCGCCGCGAGGCCTTTGAGGAACGCGTACGCTGCCGCCGTCTGCGGGCTCACCTTCGGATCGACGAGCGCGACGGTCTGCGGCAGTGCGAGCGCCTTGATGTCGACGGGCGTCTGCGTCGTGACCTTCTCGGTCACATTCACGTAGCCATCCGGACGCTTCGCGTAGTGGACACCAAGCTTGCCCACGTAGAGGTCGCCCGTGTAGTCCGTATTGCTGCCGACGACGCTGACTATAAAATAGGAAAGCGGCGCCGCGACCGGATCGAAATCGACCGTCACGGGAACGACCTTCCAGCCGTCCCCGGCGTCCTTCGCCTTCTCCATATCGATGCTCGGCGAAGCGTTAATGACCTCGTTGCCGCTCGTGTCCTTCGCGTAAACCTTCGTCTTGAAGGCGCCGCACGTCATGTGTTTCGGCTGGTAGTAGAGCTGATACGTCACGACGTTCGAGCCCGTCACGTCGAGCGGCTCCTTCTCCGTCCCGCCGTACTCGAGCTTGATCTCCGACCAGCCGGAGTCCTTCACCTGCGAGAAGTCTGCCTTGATCTCAATCGTGCCGCCGAACTTCTCGGACTGGCTGATCTCAGGGTTCCCCTTATAGCCGTACTTGCCGCCGTATTTCCAGCCGTCGAGGTCCTTCTTGAACTTCCAGTCGGCGGTCTGCGCCTTGGCTGCTGCCGCCTCTGCCTGCGTACAGACCACGCCGGTGAGCGGCAGTAATTCCGACGCGAGCGGCAGAGGGGACGCGCCGGGCGCCGGCATCGCACCGGGAAGCACGGTAACGGAGAACGCCGCGGAGAGGACGAATGGCAGCGTCTTTTTCATCTTCATGGTAGAACACTCCTTTAAGCGCGATTCTTTATTTCTATTGCTTGGTTCTTATTATATTCTTTCTTCCTCTTGATGTCAATAAAAGCTATGTCATTTTATATATTTTACGGTACTTTTTATATAAAGCATAGGTAATAAAGAGAGAATTCTGCTGCTGAACCAATCCGCCTGTTTATCGAAACAACGTTCCCCGCGCATAAGAAAAGGGACCGTCAAATCGGCAGTCCCCCAAAACTCAGTGGTTACAAATATCAAAGAAGCGCAACGCTCCGAACACGCATCAGAATGCGAAGATGAGGTTGGAGAAGAACGTCGTGTTGTGGAAATTGTTCGCCTCATCAGCATCACGCCATTCACCGATCTTATGACCCGTGAAGAAGTAGTTCTGCAGCTGGATGCCCTTCGTGAGATGGAACCAGATGGAAGCCTCAAGTCCCTTGACGCCCGGCTTCTCAGAGCCTTGATCGAGGCTCGACATGATGAGGGCATCGGAGCCGAGGTAGCGATAGCCGAGGTACGCCCCCCAGGGCTTGCTGCCCCACGGACTGCCGTTGTACGTCAGGCGGATATCGTACGCCTTGTTCTGGTAATGCTGGTTGCCATGGGAATAGAAGGCCGTGAGGTCGAGGTTCTCCGCGAGATTCTGGCGGAAATCGAGTGCCCAGATGCCGAGCGTATCATCGCCCTCATTATATGCATAGGAGTTCTTCAGCGCATAGTAGCCGACGCCGGCAGACGTGCGGCCCGTGAAATTGTGCTCGATGGAAGCACCGTACGCCGTGAGCTGACGATCATCATCAGCATCTTTATAATCGCCTTTCGTGCCGCGGACGAATGTGCCGGACCAACCGATGTTGGAGAGGTCGCCTTTCTTCTCCCAAACTTTACCGCCATACGCCTTGACCGTCGTCTTGCCAGACGTGTAATCGAGCTCCGCGCCCTTGACGCGCGCGTTGCCGACATAGCCGCTCTGGAGCGACGGCGTCAGCAGTCCAAACGTGAAGTTCGAGCCCTTGAAGAGCGGCCCCTGCGCATAGAGCTGATAGATCATGCCGGAGACTTTGACATCCTTGGAGCCGTAGCGATCGGAGAACTCATCCTCGCCGTTCCAGCCGTTCGTATTCGTGCCCCACTTCGTATCGAGACCCGCATGCACTTTCCAAGCATCGTTGACCTGGCCATCGACGTTGAGGAAGAGCTCTTTCTCCCACCAGGTATGCGTTTCTTCGTTGCCCTTCATGGCCTTGTTCAAGAAGACACCGGACCATTTCACGTTGTCCGCGTTTTTCTCGAGATTGGAGACGCGCACACCGAGATTATTCAGCTCATCGGCGAACTCCGCGGCGAGCTTGTCGATCGCGGCCTTGTCGGCAGCGGAGACATCTTTCTTTGCCATGGCTTTCGCAACCATCTGCGCCATCTCGTAGCGCGTGATGTTCTTGTCGCCCTGGAACGTGGCGTCGCCGTAGCCCTCGATGACGCCATCGGCAGCGAGCTGTGCGACGGCATCATACGCCCAGTGGTCCTTCGGGACGTCCGAGAACGGATTCGTCGCCGCAAGCGCTGAGCTGCTGGCACCTACGACCGTTGCCGCGAGCATCGCGGCGATCAAATGTTTCTTCTGCATCATAAAACCCTCCTACATGTTCCCCTACCTTGTACCCATGGCGAAACCATGTACAATCGATAAGGATTTCTAGTAAAGTAATTTCTTACTTGGGTTAATAATACTATAATGACCGTCGCTTGTCAACAAAAGATATTCTTTTTAATAAAAAGATTGTGCTGTATAATATAAAACACCGTTTCTAAATGACGCAGATCCTTTCTGCATCACCGAGAAACGGTGTTTCCTGTCTTCAATCATCTTCGAAAAAGCCAGGCATACTGCGTGCCTGCGGCCTCGCCTCTCATGCGCCCGCTGGGATGGGACGGACGGCCCAGCTGCCGTCGCCTGTGAGATGGAGCTCCTCCTCATGCTGGGCGAAGAGCGTCGAGCGATGGCCGACGCTTACAATGCTGAGCGCCGGCAGACGGCGGCGCAGGAGCGCGTACATCGCCTGCTCGCTCGGCTCGTCGAGCGCCGACGTCGCCTCGTCGAGGAAGACCCAGGCGGGCCGCACGAGCAGGACGCGTGCGAACGCGAGACGCTGCTGCTCGCCGAGCGAGAGGATGCGGCTCCAGTCGTCGCGCCGGTCGAGGCTCCCGCTGAGCCGCCCGAGTCCCACGTCGCTGAGCGCCGCCTCCATCGCCTGCTCGCTTCCCGCCGCCGCAGCAGTCTGCGGATAGGCGAGCGCCTGCCGCAGCGTGCCGAGCGGCAGGTACGGCCGCTGCGGCAGAAAGAGTACCGTGCTCCCCGCAGGTAGCGTCACGCGCCCGCTGCCATAGGGCCAGATGCCTGCGAGCGTGCGCAAGAGTGTGCTCTTGCCGCTGCCGGACGCCCCCGTGACGAGCACGCGGCTCCCCGCGGGGAGCGCGAGCGTACAGTCCCGCAGCAGGCGCCGCCCATTGGGCAGCGCGACATCGACGCCCGTGAGCGCGATCTCCGACTGTGCGGCACGCGCGTGGTGCACGCCGTCCTCGAGCGCCTCCACGTGTTCCATGTGCTCCGTGAAGGCGGCGAGACGGCGGATGACGGCGGCGAGCTGCGCGACCGTGTCATAGGAGTCGACGAAGTACGAGAGCGCGTCCTGCACGCGCCCGAAGGCGCTCACGGTCTGCATGAGTCCGCCGAGCTGCATCGCACCGCTGAAGTAGCGCGGTGCGGCGAGTACGAGCGGCACGATGATCGCGAGCTGCCCGTAGCCGTTCACGTAGAAATTGAGGAGCTTCGTCCGGCGCATGAGCTGCCAGTAGTTCGAGATCACGCGTGCGAACCGCTCCTTGAAGCCTGCCGTCTCTGCCGCCTCGCCGTGGTAGAAGGCGACGCTCTCCCCGTTCTCCCGCACGCGCATCATGTTGAAACGGAAATCCGCCTCATAGCGCTGCTGGTCGAAGTTCAGCCCGATGAGCTTCCGCCCGACGAGGTGCGCGCAGCACGTACCGAGGACGGAGTAGACAAAGGAGAACCAGAACATGTAGCCGTAGATCGTGAACTCGCGGCTACCGATCGGCACCGTGAGCGCGCCGGAGAGATTCCAGAGCACGACGCCGAACGCCGCGAGCGTCGTGAGCTGCTTGAGCGCGCCGAGCAGGAGCTGGAGCGTCAGCGTGACGAACTGGTTGATGTCCTCGCTGATACGCTGGTCCGGGTTGTCCGTGTCGCTGCCGAGCACCTGCAGGCGGTAGTAGACCTGATGCTTCATCCAGCCCGCGAGGTACCGATCCGTCATCCAGGTCCGCCAGCGAATCTGGAGCATCTGACGCAGGTAGATCGCGTAGACGGCGATGATGATGTAGAGGAACGCGAGTCCCGTGAACTCGCCGACGAGCGGCCAGAAGCTCCCCGCCTCATACCCCTGCAGCGCGTTGTAAAACTCGTTGTACCAACTGTTGATGCGCACGAGCAGGTAGACCGACGCGAAATTCAGGCCGATGACGAACGCGAGCAGCCCGCGCGCGCGCCATTTATGCTCCGAGCTCCAATAGCCGCGGAACAGATGCCAGAAGGCCCTGACAAAATCTTTCTTCATAAAGAGCACATCCTCTCCAGGAACGAAACTGCCTCTATTATATGCTTTTCCTCGTCCGCCTTCAAGGAATCGCTGCAGGAGAGGCGCTGCCGAGGTCCCCCGGAAACACGTTTACGCCGCCTGTCGCCTATGATAGAATAGAGTCACTACGGAATAGGAGGTCCATCATGCTCGTCTACGTCATCCCCGTGCTCGCTCTCATGCTGCTCGCGCTACTCTACCGCGCGCTCCCGAACAAGCGCGTCTTCGCCTTCTTCTGCGTCACGCTCGCGCTCGCCGGTGCCATCTCCTACACGCTTTGCTCGCATCGTGCGCAAGCGCCTGCCGAGAGCAGCGAGGATGCCTACGATATCGCGCAGCAGCAGCAGATCTTCGCCAGCTGGTACGGCACGTACCAGAAACAGCTCAAGCAGCTCGATCGCAACTGGCGTTGGTATCATCAGATCCTCGAGGACTTCAAGGAGGACAACATCAGCATCCAGACGACGTACGTGCGCCTCAAGCAGCTCGAAGAGGAGGAGAAGGCGCTCGCTGCCGCCATCGCCGAGAACAAGCCGCCGCTCGAGCTGCACGACGCCTGCTACGACCTCACCGCCTCCATCCATCAGAAGACGAAAGCCTACGCCGAGGCGGAGCAGAACGCCATCACGCTCACGCGCGCCGCGAGCGAGCCGCGCTTCCTGCCCTCGGACGACCAGGAGGAACAGAGCCGCGCACTGCAGACAGTCATGGAGAAAGAATCCCCCGCCGGCCTCTTCACAGCGTCCGAGATCACGCAAATCCAAGACCTGCTCACGCTGCCGGAGGAGCGCGGCGACTGACGCGCCTCCGACGAGCCGTGCCAGATACGATGACGACAAAAAGCGAGGCTCCCTCCCCTGCGGAGGGCAGCCTCGCTTCCTTACTGCCTGATGCTCACCGGATGCTCACGGAGCGGAACGCATTGCGGTCGCCCCGATGGTGCGAGATGGAGACTTCAAAGGGACGTCCATCATCGAGGAATGCGACCTGCTTCACCTCGAGGATGGGCATGACGCCCTTGATCTCGAGCTCCTGCTTCTCCTCCTCCGTCGGCATCGTCGCACGCACGATGCGATGTGCCGACTGGATCTTGAGCTTCAGATCGCCCTCGATGTAGCTGTAGATGGAATGCTCGAGTACCTGCCGTTTGAGGCCGGGGATCAGCTGGATCGGCATCTGCGTGTACTCGACGACGATGGGCTCATCGTCGAGATAGCGCACGCGCACGATGTCGTAGATGAAATCATCGACGCTCATCTGCAGCTTCGCCGCCACTTCTTTCTCCGGATGGATGATGTCGAACCGCACGACCTTCGTCGTGACCTTGCGCCCCTTGAACGTCGCGGCGAAACCGTTGAACTGATTGGCCATGCCGAGTTCCTTGACATCCTTGTCTTCGATGGACTTCACGAACGTGCCCGAGCCGCGGCGCTTGACGACGAGCCCTTCCTTGACGAGCTCATCGACGGCCCGCTTGATCGTGATGCGGCTGACGCCGTACTGGGTGCACATCTCCTTCTCGAGCGCGAGCTGCTGCCCTGGGGTGAAAACCCCATCGGTGATCTGCTTGCGCAGATCCGACGCGATTGCCTCATATTTTAGCATGTACGAACCTTCTTCCTGAATCATTATCACTATTATTATACACTAGATAATTAGAATTGGGATTGTTATTTCGCCTGATTCAGGGAAAAAGAATCAAAATCCATTATTTGTAATAACTTTTTTCATCCAATAACCTGATTTTTTTACCATCTTCGTCTGCGTTTTTAAATCAAGTGCAATGAAGCCATAGCGGTTCTTGTAGGCATTCGACCAAGACCAGCAGTCGATCGGCGTCCAGAGGTGGTAGCCGAAGCAGTTCGACCCCTCCACGATGCCCTTGTGCAGCCAGGCGAGGTGCTCCTTGATAAAGTCGATGCGGTAGTCGTCCTCGCTGAAGCCGTCCGCATTGCGGTATTTTTCCTCGCCTTCGACTCCCATGCCGTTCTCGGAGATGTACCAGGGGATGTTGCCAAGATGGTCGCGCACGTTGAGCGCGATGTCGTAGATCGCCTTCGGGTAGATCTCCCAGCCGCGGTACGGATTCATGCGGCGGCCCGGCATCTCGTAGTTCTCGAAATGCTTCTCGGGCAGCCAGCCGCGGCTCGCGTCGAACGGCGTCTCACGCGCCTTCGCGCGGAACGGCTGATAGAAATTGATGCCGAGGAAATCGACGGTGTTCTCCTTGATGACTGCGAGCTCCTCCGGCGTCGAGGTCCAGAGCACGCCGTCCTCTTCGAGCACTTTGACGAGGTCCTCGGTGAACGTGCCGTGCACCGCGGGATCGAGGAACGAGTTGTTCTTGTAGTCCTCAGCGAACTTCGCGGCGGCGACATCCTCGGGCGCATTCGAGCGCGGATAGGCAGGCGTGAGGTTCAGCACGATGCCGATACGGCCGCCGAGCCTCGCGCAGTCCGTGGCGCGGAAAGCCTCGATGGCCTTCGCGGAGGCGAGGTTGAGGTTGTAGAGCACCTGGCAGGCTTTCTTCCCGTCGACGAGCTTCGGATAGTGGAACTCGTAGAGGTACTCGCCCTCGACGACGACCATCGGCTCGTTGAACGTGACCCAGTCCTTGACACGGTCGCCGAAGAGCTCGAAGCAACGCTTCGCGAAAAGCGCGAAAAGGTCGACGACGTGTTTTGACTCCCAGCCGCCGTATTTCTCATAGAGCTCGATGGGCAGGTCGAAATGATGGAGGTTCATGATGGGGCGGATGCCCTGCTTCAGAAACTCATCGATCACGGCGTTGTAGAACCGCACGCCGTCGGGGTCCGTCTCGCCCGTCTCGAAGTCCTTGATGAGGCGCGTCCACTGGATGGACGTGCGCACGGAGTTGAGGCCGATGCTCTTCATGAGCGCGATGTCGCGCGCGTAGTCGTTGTAGAAATTCGACGCGACATCAGGACCGACACCGCCGAAAAAGGCCTGCGGCTCCGTGTCAAACCAATAGTCGAAGACGCTGCGATGTGCCTTGTGGAAGCGCCCTTCCGACTGCGGGCCGGACGTCGCAGCGCCCCACCAGAAATCTGCCGGGAACTGATACTTGACTATCCTGCGCGTGGATGAGCAGGATGGATTTCTCGACGGGCTGCCCGTCGCACTCCGCCGACATCATCGCCGTCTGGATATCGTGCGCCTCGCCGATCTCCTTGCCGCCCTCCTCGATCTTCTGTTTCGCGGCTGCGACGTCGCCCGTCTTGAGCATGTCACGCACCGCCTCGATGACCATGGAGCGGCCCGTCCCGGAGTGCAGAATCAACTGCATCGACTGTTCTACTGTCTTTTCATCCATGTTTGTTCCCTCATTTCTTTGGTGAAGCGTTTTCTTTTTGGTAGTTTGTATCTTTTATTTGAAAGTACTGCCCATACATAGAAAGGAGCCGTTGCACGCGGGAATCCTCTGCATCTGTGCAACAGCTCCCTATTCAAATTCCCTTACGCGTCAGCGTCTTCATCCTTCATCTTGTTCGCTGCGATGACAAACGGCGCGTAGATGACGACATCCACGGCGAGACAGACGAGCTGCAGCAGGCCGCCGCTGATCGAGCCAGTACCGATGAGGCCGCCGAAGAAGACCGGCATCGTCCACGGTACGACGAACTTGAAGATAGAGACAAGCCCTGTCGAGATCGCCAGCCAGCCGATAACGGTGTTGGCGAGCGGTGCGAGGATATACGGCACGAGGAGCATCGGGTTCAGCACGATCGGAAGACCGAAGGCGATCGGCTCCTGGATGTTGAAGAACATGGCGGGAGCGCCGAGCTTTGCGACGGCACGCCAGCTGTCCTTCGTCGAGAAGATGAAGATCGCGATGACGAGGCCCATGATGTGCATGAGCGTGAGTTCCTCGAAGAAGCCGTTCGAGAAGATGTACGCTGCGTCACCTGCCTGGTTGGCAAGCTGTGCAGGCATATAGACCATGTTCTGGATGGCAGCCGTGACGTTGTGGCCATGGATGCCGAACCACCAGAAGAACCAGACGATGAACTGATAGAGCAGCGAGAAGCCGAGACCCTGCGAGAAGCCCATGAGTGGTGCCTGAATGATGGCGTAAATGAGGTCGTTGAGCGCGGCTTTGCCGAGGAACTGACCGTTCACGAGGATCGTGGAAAAGACCGTGAATACGCCGAGCACGATGAGCACCGGCACGAGAACTGCAAACGACTGCGCGACTGCTGGCGGCACCGTGTCCGGCATCTTGATGCGGATCTTCTCGTTCTTGGAGAGCTTGACGAAGATCCAGGAGGCGACCGTCGCGACGATGATCGACGTGAGGACTGCCTTGTTGCCGAAGTAATCGAGGCTGATCGCGCCCATCTTGTCGCCGGCCTTGCCGATGACCTGCTGCGGCGTGATGATGATGTAGGCGCCAATGGCCGTCAGCGCCGTCGAGAACTTATCGCCGCCCCAGATGCCGCCGAGGCGATACGAGAACGCCGCGACGAGCAGGAACGAAAAGCAGCCGAAGCCGACCGTGACGACGTTGTTGCAGAGGCCCTGATACATCTGCATCGTACCGACGAAACTCGACGCCTTGTAGGCATCGCTCGTCGTGTCGAGGCCCGTGAACGTCTGGCCGAGGTTCAGGCCGTTGGCGCCCATGATCGTGCCCCAAGGATCGATGACAACCCATTCAATGATACCGAAGAACGAGCCGACGATGATGAACGGCAACAGCATGGAGAAAGCATCACGCATCGCAAGCAGATACTTGTTGCTGGAAATCTTTCCGGCAATCGGCATCATGATGCGCTCAAAGCTTTCAATAAAGGAATTCATAGTTCTCCCCCCATATTGAATATATATATTATTTCGTAGGAAATGAGCGAGCTCATTCCTTTCCTACCAGCTTGAGTGCCTTCTCGAGGACCTTGTCGCCGCGGATCATGCCGTAGTCGCGCATGTCGATGACATCGACCGGGCACTTGCCATTCACGACCTTCTGGACATCGCCGAGCATGTGGCGGATCTGCGGGCCGAGCAGCACGACGTCTGCCGTGTCGACGCGCTCGTCTAGGATCTCGACGGAGAACGCCTCGATGTGGACATCTGTGAGACCCTTCTTCGCGGCGGCTTCCTGCATCTTCTTGACCAAGATGGAAGTCGACATTCCTGCGTTGCAGACAAGATAAATATTCATCATAATTCCTCCCGTTTTGCGTCTGAGCCATCGCATTTAAGATATTTCTCTTTACGGTGTTTATTATATTCTATTAGTTCGGTCTTGTCAATAAAAAGATATGACAAATCAACAGAAAAGTTTTTTTGAAGAGAAATCAATGACAGCCCCATCCATACAGAACAAAGAGACTTTCCCGCCTTTTCCCTCCCAAGGGGCGCCATAAAAAATCATATCAAAAAAGTACAGACTGCCGACTCCGGCTTTGCCTGTACTTTTTCTGTCCCTATGAAGTTTCGAAGTGGCTCAGAGCTTGCTGAGGATGATCTCCGCCTTGCCCTTGAGCATGTAGCGACCGATGCCTGCGGGCAGGAAGCACGTCTCGCCTTTCTTGAATTTCACCTTCGTTCCCGCGGCATCCTTGACCTCGAGACCGCCGTCGAGCACGGTGAAGCTCTGGAAGCTGTCGTCACCGCACATGAGCGCCGCCTTGCCGTCGACCGTGAGATGATACGTCGTGAAGTACTCACAGGACGCGAGGAGGCGCGCCTTGGCACCCGCGAAGATGTCCACGTCGCAGGCGAGCGTAGGATGCGCCTTTGGCGGCTCGAGCTTCGTCACATCGAGCGCCTTCTTGACATGGAGCTCCCGTGGCTTGCCGTCCTTGCCGACGCGCCCGTAGTCGTAGATGCGATACGTCGTGTTGGAGTTCTGCTGGATCTCGCAGATGAGGATGCCCTTGCCGATTGCGTGCAACGTGCCGGAGTCGATGAAGAAGACGTCGCCCTTGTGCACGGGGACGCTGTTGCAGACTTCGAGCAGCGTGTTGTCCTTGATGCGGCTCTCGAATTCCTTTTTCGTGATCTTCTTCTTGAAGCCGTAAAGCAGGCTCGCGCCCGGCTCGCAGTCGACGATGTACCACATCTCCGTCTTGCCGTACTCCCCCTCGACGCGCTGCGCGTAGTCGTTGTCCGGGTGCACCTGCACGGAGAGGTTGTCCTTTGCGTCGATGAGCTTGATGAGCAGCGGGAAATAGGGGAACTTCTCGACATGCGTGCCGAGGACGCTCTTCCCCTGCTGCGCGAGCCAGTCCTCGAGCGTCTCGCCCTCGGCCTCGCCGTTGGCGATGACGCTTTTGCCGTCCTTGTGGCAGGCGAGCTCCCAGCTCTCAGAGACCTTGTCGAGATCCGTCTTCTTGCCGTACTCTTCTTTGAGGCGCGTGCCGCCCCAGATATAGTCCTTGAGCGGTGCGATGAGTTTCATGGGGTATAACATGATGATCCGTCCTTTCGATGCAATATCCTGCGTCATATCAGCAGTCTTGCTTGTTGAGCAGCGCGCGCACGGCGCCGAGGAGATTCGCGTCATTGCCGAACTGCGCCGGCCTGATGACGGGGCGGATACGCGCCACACCAACGTCCTTCAGGATGATATCGACGCGCTTCCCGATCTCCTCCGCAAAGCCGGGCCGCTCACTCACCGCGCCGCCGAGTACGAAAATCTCCGGGTCGATGGCATACTGGAGATTGTAGATCGCCATGGCGAGCGCCTCATACATCGCCGATACGGCCTGCAGCGCGTCCGCATCCCCCGCATCGGCGAGTGCGAATGCCTTGCGCCCGTCCATCTCCTCGCGCGGAAGCCCCTTGGCGTCAGCGACGCGCTCCGCGAGAATGCGGGTAGACCCCATATCGCTAAGGATGCGGTGCGAGGCGTCAGAGACCATGTAGCCGAACCGCCGTGCAGGTGCTTGCCGTGATGGATGCGCTTCCCCTTGACGACGGCACCGCCGATGCCCGTGCCGATGACGAGGAAGACAAGATCCTCGTGTTCCTTGCCGACGCCGAGCCACGACTCGCCGAGCGCCGCGCAGTTCGCGTCATTTTCCAGAGCCGCCGACAGGGAGAGGCGGCGTTCCAGTTCCTGACGGATTGGGAAATCATGGATATAGGGAAGCGCACTCGAGCCGCCGATAACGCCAGAGACATCATCCACCGCACCGGGGAAGCTGAACCCAGCTCCCTCGATCGTATAAGCCCTCCGATAAGACGCCGCGACGTTTTCGATCAAGCGGAAGAACTCCTCCTTCTCCTGCGGCGTCGTTTTCTTGCCCTTGGCGAGGATCTTGCCCGTTTTCTCGATGACGGCGTATTTCACGCTGCTGCCACCGATGTCGAAACTCAGTATGGCCATGGTATCAGCTCTCTTTCAAAAAAATATGTCTTTTCATATAGCCTCTACCATTATATACATTTCAGGATTGTTTCGCAAGGATTTTCCATCTGCGCAACGCTCAAGGCAACATGCAGGAAAGTCCCCAGGCAATCTGGCTCTCCGCGCCGAGGTTGGCGTTCGGCCCGTCCGGTGTGAGCCCGTCGAAGCAGCCGCCCGTCTCCTCGTCGATGAGAGGAACGCCCGCGAGGTTGCGCCCCGTATACCAGGAAAATGCCGCATCCTCAAAGCGGCGGTACTTGTCCTCGTGCAGCAGGTTCTCTGCCGTGCGGCAGGCGGCGACCATCTCATAGGCCTCGAGGGGCTGCTGGTCGTAGAGTGCGCCCTCCGCCGCGCCTTTCGGCCACCATCCCTGACAGCCGACGGGAACGAAGATGCCGTCGCGCATAGTATGCGCCGCGAGAAAGTCGAGGGCGCGCACGGCCGCTCTGCGCGCTTTCGCGGCGAGTGTGCATGCCGCATCATCTGCCAGCTCCGCCCAGGCAGTCACCTGTACTCCGCCGCCCTCTTTCCTCATCCTTCGGACCTCCTCCGGCAGGCGGCTCGCGAGCAAGAGTGCCCAGGGAACGAGTGCGTTGCTGTAGGTAAGCTGCGGCTCGAACCACTGCCAGTCACCGTCGCGCTCCGCCTCCCAGGCGGCGAGCAGCTGCTCCGTGAGGAGGCGCACGAGGCTGGCGAGCGCCTCCTCACACACCGCGTCGCCCGCGGCGAGGCGACGCTCCGCCGCACGGGTCGCCTGGCCGCGTCCGGGACGCACGAGCGCGAGCGTCGCCGCGCCGAGCAGCGCGTACGCCTGCGCCTTGACGAAGTGCAGCCGCCCCGCCTGCGGCAGTGCCGTCCGCAGCATCGCGAGCAGCGCCGCGCGCAGTCCCGCGGGCAGCGCTGGAACCGCACTCGCCGCGCCGAGTCCCCAGACGCAGCGGCCGAGCGTGTCCTCCGAGCCGACCGCGTCGAGCCAATGCCTGTCATAGCCGAGGAAATTATGGAACCGCCCGTCCGGCTTCCTTTCGCCGCGCGTAGAGCTCCGCCGCGAGCAGCAGCGCCCGCGCGTTGTCGTCGGCTGAGTAGCCGTGCTGCGGATCCGGCAGGCTGTATTTGCTATGCTGGATGAGGCCCGTGTCATCCGTGAGGGCGAGCAACGCGTCCGCGCGGTAGACGCCGCTCGCTGCGTCCGTCTGTCTCATGGTATCCTCCCTCCCTGCCGCTCAGCCGACAGCGCGCACCTGCGCCGCCGGCAGCACGGCGCGGAACATCGTCTCGTATTTTCTGGCGACGCGGTCCCAGAACATGCCGCGTCCGAGCGCGCGCATCTTCCGCTCCATCTGCCGCGCTGCCTCCGGCGCGTCGAGGATGCGCTCGACGGCCGAGGCGATTGAGCCTGCATCGCGGAACGCCGCGAGGAGCCCGCGCCCGTCCGCGAGCATCTCCTCCGCGTAGCGGTACGGCGTCGAGACGATGGCCTTGCCGGAGCCTGCAGCGTAGGCGAGTGTGCCGCTCACCGCCTGATCTTTGCCGAGGTACGGCGTGAGGTAGATGTCGGAGAGCGCGAGATAGTCGACGATCTCCTGCTTCGTCAGATAGCGGTTGACGAAGCGGACATTCTGCGCGATGCCGTACTGTTGCACGAGCCCTTCGAGCTTCTCGCGATAACGCTCGCCTTCCTGCGCGACGATATTCGGATGCGTCTTGCCGAGCACGAGGTAGCAGAGGTCCGGGTGACGCCGCGCGACCTGCGCGACGGCCTCGATGCCGTACTCGATGCCCTTGCCCTCGCTGAGGAGCCCGAACGTACTCATGACGCTGCGCCCCGCGAGCCCATAGTGCTGCTTGAGCGCCTGTTTCGAGGCGGACGGCTTCAGCAGGGGCACGCCGTGCGGGATGACCTCGATGCGGTCGACGCCGATGCCGTAGACGCGCGCGAGCAGGTCCCGGCTGCGCCTTGCCATCGTCACGACGCGGCTGCTCAGGCGGCCGAGCTCCCGGAGAATGCGGCGCTGGTTTGCTGACGGCTCCGGCAGCACCGTGTGCAGCGTCGTCACGAGCGGCTTCTCGAGCGCCCGCGCGAAATCGAGGATGTACTCGCCGTCCGCGCCGCCATAGATGCCGTACTCGTGCTCGATGACGACGACGTCGACACTGCTCGCGTTCAGCCGCTCTGCCGCGCGCACGTAGTCCGCGCGCTCCTGCTCGCGGATCGTGGAGCGCACGCGCAGACCGTACTGCAGCGGCTCGCGCTCCATCGCCACGACCGAAGGCGCGGCGATGCCCGGCACCTTCTCGAGCTCGCGCACGAGGTCCTGCGTGAACGTCGCGATGCCGCAGGCACGCGGCGGATACGTACTGACGAAGGCGAGGTGCAGCGCATCGTCTGCCGCCGTTCCCTTCTGTGATTCATTCGTTTTCTCTTGTTCTTTCCTACGTTCCATGATACTCTCCTCTTTCCGCTCAGCCTGCCTGCTCTTCCTCATCCTCACGCTTGCCTGTCAGGATGGCGTGCGCGTACTCCCCCGCGGGGATGGACGCGTCCGCGACGACGATGGCATCGCGTGCCTTTGTCTTCGGCGCGAGGCACGCGCCCGGCCAGAGGATTGCGTGGTCGACCTCCGCGCCCTCGCCGATCACGGCGCCCTCCTCGACGACGGCATAGGGACCGACGACGGCGTGCGCCTTGACAACGGCGCCCGGCGCGATGTACGAGGGTGCGATGATCTCCGCCTCAGGACTCGTCACTGCGCCCTTGCATACACCGTAGAACATCTTCGCGAGGCCGCCGAAGACCGGCAGCTCCTCATCGAGCAGGTCGGAGGTGAAGGCGAGGTAGTCCTGCGGCGTGCCGAGGTCGCGCCAGTACGCCTCTTCGTGGTAGACCGCCAGGCGGCAGCCCGCCGCGAGCAGCGACGGATACGTCTCGCGCTCGACGGAGACGGGACGCCCCGCAGGGATATGGTCGAGCACGGACGGCTCGAAGAGGTAGATGCCCGCGTTGATGAGGTGCGAGTCCGTCTCCCCCGGCTGCGGCTTCTCCTTGAACGCACGGATCAGGCTGTGGTCGTCGTACTCGATGACGCCGTACGCCGACGGGTCCTCCACATACGTCGCGGCGATCGTCACCTCTGCGCGGTGCGCCTTGTGGAACGAGAGCATCCTGCCGAGGTCGATGCCGCTCACGATATCCCCGTTGAACACGAGGAACGTATCGTCGAATTTCCCCGCCGCGTTGCGGATTGCACCGCCCGTGCCGAGCGGCGTCTCCTCGTGCACGTAGTCGATCTTGATGCCGAAGCGGCTGCCGTCGCCGAAATAGTCCCGGATCTTATCCGGCATGTAGCACGTGCTCAGCACGACCTCATCGACGCCGAACTCCTTGAGCCGCGCGATGTTGCGCGCGAGCAGCGGCTTGCTGAAGATCGGGATCATCGGCTTCGGGAGCTGCTTCGTCATCTCGCGCAGCCGCGTCCCCATACCACCAGCTAGAAACAATGCCTTCATGAAACATCATCCTTTCCGAACCCGCCGATATCATCCGGCGGCTATTTTCACGCAATCTCCCAAACGTCCTGCCTCCGCTCACGCCTCCGGCGCCGGGCACGTCTTCAGGTAGTCGAGCAGCTCCTTGCGCGTCGTGACCGCGAGCGCGATGCACGTATCGGCGCCGCCGTAGTACATCTTGATCTCGTCCGTCTCCTTGTCGTACACCCAGCCGCAGGGGAACACGACATCCGCCACGTCGCCCTTGCGCTCGTACTCCTCGCGTGGGCCGAAGATCCACTCATCGCTGCGCCGCAGCACCTTCATCGGGTTCGCATGGTCGAGCAGCGCGAGCCCGAGGCGGTAGATGGCGCCCGCACACGTCGTGCGCACGCCATGGTAGAGCAAGAGCCAGCCGTCCGGCGTCTCGAGCGGCGGCGCGGAGAGGCCGATCTTGTTCGCGTCCCACCAGCCGCCCTTGCGCGCGAGCAGCAGCGGCTCCGGCTCGCCCCAGTAATGCATGTCCGGAGACTTCGACACCCAGATGTGGCAGCCCGTGCCGTCCGTCATCGGGCTCACCGGGCGATGGATGAGCCACCATTTCCCCTCGATGCGCCGCGGGAACAGCGCTGCATCCTTGTCATCCGGCGTCGTGACCGGACCAAGGCGCTTGAAATGATGGAAATCCTTCGTGAGCGCAAGCGAAACGAGCGGGCCGCCGCCCGAGTACGACGTGAAGGTCACGGCGTACTCCTTGAGCTCCGGCAGATACGTGATACGCGGGTCCTCGATGCCCCATTTATCCTCGGGGAAATGCTCGGGATCCGGCTCGAGCGTCGGCTCCTCGTCGATCTTCCAATTCCTGTACCCGTCGGCGCTCACGGCCTTCGTCAGATGCGATATGCCGCGGCGATCCTCGACGCGCGCGAGCAAGAGCACCTTGCCGTCAATCATCGTCGCCGCCGGATTGAAGACCGTATTGACCGGATACGGCCAGTCATGCGAGGAAAGGATCGGGTTGTCCTCATAGCGGCGGAACAACTCATCGTACTGACGCTGCCCGTCGCCGGCCAGCTTCGTCTGAAAACGTTTGGACATGCAGCTCACTCCTCCGATATATTTCATAGATTTATTCTATAGCATATTTTTATTATATTGCTTATAGTCAAAATGTCAATAGGGCGAATAGTCGAATAGAAGTTGCTCTCCTCGCAGCTACATCCATTTTTCGCACATAAAAAGCCGCCCTCTGAATCCAGAGAGCGGCGTGAAGAACGGAGATCGGAAACGCTAAGGCGACGTCCTCAGTGCGCCATGCGGGCGGCGACGGCCTTGCGGCGCAGGGCGCGCAGGCGGTACCAGCCCATCGGCAGGAGCAGCATCGGCAGCCCTGCGTAGAGCGCGTCGCGCAGGTCCGGCGTGAACGCCATGACCACGAGGCAGAAGACCTGCGCCCAGATGCCGAAAAGCGTCACGTACGGGAAGAGCGGCGTGCGGAACTTCAGCGCCGCGTCCTCTCCCGTCCGCATGAGCTGACGGCGGCGGCGGTACTGGCTCCAGCAGATAGAGATCCAGGCGATCGCCCCCGTGAAGCCCGAGACCGCGAGCAGATACGTATAGACGGCGGAGTCCGGCTCGATGCTGTAGAGCAAGATGACGGCCCAGCAGGCGCAGATGGAGAGCAGGATCGCCTTCGACGGCATGCCATTCTTATTGATCCTGCCGAGGAAGTGCGGCGCCATGTCAAGCCGTGCGAGCGAATACATCGCGCGCGCCGCGCCGTAGAGACCGGAGTTCGAGCAGGAGATCGCCGCCGTGAGGATGACGAAGGCGAAGAACGAGGAAAGTCCCGTCATGCCATAGTTTGCGAGTGCCGCCGCGAAGACGCTCTCATCGAGCCCCGCCTGATCCCAGGGCAGGATGGAGATGAGCAGCGAGATGGGGATGATGTAGAGCGCGATGATGCGCCACGTCACGTTGCGCACGGCGATCGGAATGCTCTTCTCCGGATTCTTGCACTCGCCCGCGGCGAGCCCAATGATCTCCGTCCCCTGGAAATTCACGAGGATGATGACCATCGTGAGGATGATCGACCAGTAGCCATTCGGCGCGAAGCCGCCGCTGCCGAGCAGCACGCGCGCGCCGAGATACCCCTGGTCGCCGATGACGCCGAGGCAGATGAGCCCCGCGACGATACTGAACGCGACAAGCGCCACGATCTTGAACAGGGCGAGCCAGAACTCGCTTTCACCAAATTTATCCACATGGAACAGATTGATGACGGTCACGAGCAGGCCGAAGAGGACTGCCCACCAGAGCTGACTGACCGCCGGCACGAAATTACTCATGATGATGCCCGCGGCGATCATCTCCGACGGCACGTATGCCACCCAGGTGATCCAGTACGCCCAGCCGACGCCGCACGCCCAGGTCGAGGAGATGTTCTCCTTGGCATACATGACAAAAGAACCAGACACCGGCTTCTCCACCGCGAGCTCCGCGAGACAGAGCATGACGCAGAGCACGATGATGCCGCCGAGCAGATACGCAAGGATCGAGGCAGGGCCCGCCTTCTCGAGGACGTAGCCCGTGCCGAGGAAATAGCCGCTGCCGATGACACCTCCGAGGGAGATGAGCTGCAGATGGCGGTTCTTGAGTCCCCTGTTCATCTTGTTTTCTTTCATGGCGCTTGTAACACAACCTTCCCGCGCTGCACCTATTCGCCAAGCGGGAAAAGTCCCGCACATCTGGACAGCGCTCCTTTCGTACACCAGGCGTTTCAGCGGCGCGGCGCGCCCATGTCAGATTGTTCCTGATGTCTCCTAAAGAATACCACGGAATGAAACGTGTGTCTATGAAATTTGAAGCAAAAAACAGCGGCCAGACCACCGCATTTTCCCTTGCCAAACGGCGGCGCATCCGCTATACTTGGAGTGTAATATGAATGATTGCTCATATGTAAAAAGGAGGACTCTCATGAAGAAAACGTACAAGATCGAGGTCGACTGCGCGAACTGCGCGAACCGCATGGAGGATGCTGCCAAAAAAATAGAAGGCGTCGCTGACGCCTCCGTGAATTTCATGATGCTCAAGATGAAAGTGACGTTCGCCGACGGTGCCGATCCCGCCGAGGTCATGCCGCGCGTGCTCGCGGCGTGCCGCGACATCGAGCCGGACTGCGCCATCGAGTTCTAAGGGATCACTTCTCCATGATCGCGTCGATGGAGCGGATGCAGGCGCTGCGGAACCCATCGCGCTCGAGTGCCGCGACGCCGCGGATCGTCGTGCCCGCAGGCGAGCAGACGTTGTCCTTGAGGACGCCCGGGTGCAGGCCTGTCTCGCGCTGGAGCTTCGCGGAGCCGAGCACCATCTGGCTGATCAGCCGATAGGCGTCGCTGCGCTTCATGCCGTATTTCACCGCTGCGTCGCCGTACGCCTCGAGGAAGAGGTCGACGAAGGCTGGACCGCAGCCCGTGACCGTGCCGCCGATGCCCATGAGGGATGACGGCAGCTCCTGCACGAGGCCGACGGAGGCAAAGAGGCGGACGGCGTCCGCGTGCTCTTCCTCCGTGAGCGAATTCGTCTCCTCGAAGAGCAGCACGCCCTCCGCGACCATCGCCGGCGTGTTCGGCATGATGAACTGCACGCGCGTGCCCTGCGGCAGGACGGACTGATAGCGCGCGAAATCCCAGCCCGCAGCGATGGAGAGCAATGCCTTCCCTTCGAGGAGATCGCCGAGCTCTTGGACGACGCCCTCGATCTGGTAGGGCTTGCACGCCATGACGAGCGTATCACAGGTCTCGGCAAGCTCCGTGAGCGACCCCAGCGGCGTAAAGCCGATGGAGGCCGCATTTTTTTTGAGCTTGTCCTGATGCGGCGCGTAAGCGAAGACCGCCGTCTTCGCGATACTGCCGGAGCGGATGAAGCCGAGCGCCAGCGCCTGCGCCATATTTCCCATACCAATGAATCCGAGTCTTTCCATGATGTACCCTCCTGCACACTATTTCCTTCTATTTTACTATATGCTGACAGCGTTGGAAAGCGAAACTTTTTCCATTGACTTTAGTAGCTGGTCTTAGTAATATGAAAGCAAACATTTTGCCAGTAACGATGAATAGAAAGGAAGTACTATGGCTGTACATGTTATCAACGAGGCGCGCCGCTGTCTGCAGTGCAAGAAGCCGCTGTGCCGGCTCAAGGGCTGTCCGGCACAGACGAACATCCCTGAGATGATCCGTCTCTTCCTCGCGGGCAAGAGCCGGGAAGCGGGCGCCATGCTTTTCGCGAACAACCCGATGAGCGTCGTCTGCTCCCTCGTCTGCGACCATGAGGCGCAGTGCGAGGGGCACTGCATCCAGGGGCGCAAGGGCAGCCCCGTGCAGATCTCGAGCATCGAGCACTACATCTCCGACGCCTACCTCGACTGGGCGGTGCTCGAGCGCGAGCCCGCCAAGCACCAGCAGATCGCCGTCATCGGTTCCGGCCCTGCCGGCATCACCGTCGCCGTGCGCCTCGCGCAGCGCGGCTACGACATCACGATCTTCGAGCGCAAGGACAAGATCGGCGGCATGATGCGCTACGGCATCCCGGAGTTCCGCCTGCCGAAATCCATCCTCGAGCGCTACCAGACGAAACTGCAGGCGCTCGGCATCCGCATCCGCCCGAACACGACGATCGGCGAGGCGCTCTACCTCGACGACCTCTTCGCCGATGGCTTCGACGCCGTCTTCATCGGCTCCGGCGCCTGGAAGGCGCGCCGCCTGAACGTGCGCGGCGAGAGCCTCGGCAACGTCGCCTACGCCGTCGACTACCTGCAGAATCCCGAGGTCTACGAGCTCGGCGACCGCGTCGCCGTCATCGGCGGCGGCAACTCAGCGATGGACGTCGCCCGCACCGCCGTCCGCATGGGTAGCCAGCACGTGACGATCTACTGCCGCGGGCAGAAGGCACGCGCGAGCCAGCGTGAGATCGACTACGCGCTCGCCGACGGCGTCGACTTCGAGTACGGTCTCGGCGTCGCCGAGCTCACGCCGGACGGGCCGCTCTTTCGCGAGCGCACGTTCGACGCGGAGGGCAACGTCATCGAGGAGGGCGAGCCTGCACTTTACCCCGCGGACACGACGATCATCGCCGCGAGCCAGACGACGAAGAGCAAGATCGTCAACACGACGACGGG
Organism: Dongibacter bovis; assembly: GCA_902763085.1. Taxonomy (GTDB): domain Bacteria; phylum Bacillota; class Negativicutes; order Selenomonadales; family Selenomonadaceae; genus Selenomonas_C. The sequence continues at coordinate 64,874 of CACWQW010000010.1, read as the reverse complement.
CCTCGCGCTCAACGACAAGGGGCTCATCGCCGTGCACGGCAACGGCGAGACGAGCCGCGAGGGCGTCTTCTCGGGCGGTGACGTCGTACTCGGCCCGTGGAACGTCATCCAGACCGTGAAGAACTCCAAGCTCGTCGCGGAAGCCATGGACCGCTACTTGACCGCCAAGCGCGGCGAATGACCGCAAACGCACGAACAGCCTGTGACCGAACTTTTCTCTCGATCACAGGCTGCTTTTCTCTCTTCCTGTCGTTGATCCCTCACGCGTCCAGCGGGACGGCGAGCACACGCTCGCCCGCCTCCTCGAAGCGGCAGCGTCCGGCGGTGAGGTCCGTGAGCCCGGCGCAGACCGCGTCCCGCTCCTCTGCGCGCAGCAAGAGCGGCATCATGACGCGCTCCGCGTAGACGACGTCCCCCGTGCGGACCCCCTGCTGCCGCAGATACCGCTCGACAGGCGCGAGCAGGCTGTAGTCGAGGTGGAGATGCACCACGGCGAACGGCGTCATCTCCACAAGCTCCGCGGCCTCGAGCCCGAGCACCGCACTGTGGCTGTAGGCGCGGATGAGCCCGCCCGCGCCGAGCTTGATGCCGCCGAAATAGCGCGTAACGACGACGACGACATCCGTGAGCCCCTTCTGCTTGATCGCCTCGAGCATCGGATTCCCCGCCGTGCCGCCCGGCTCGCCATCATCATTCGACTTCTGCTTCGCGCCCTCCGCGCCGAGCACGTAGGCGGAGCAATTATGCCGCGCATCGAAGAACGCCTTCTTCCGCGCCTGGATGAACGCGCGCGCCTCCTGCTCGCTCCCCGCATGGCTCACATGCGTCAGGAACCGCGACTTCTGGATCTCATAAACGGCCTCCGCCGTTCCCTTGACGGTACGATAACTCTTCATAGACCTCCCCGACCTGTTGCTTTCTCTGATCCCACATCCTGATTCCTTGCGTTCCGCAATGGAGACTTCCGATGAGACGCGAGGCTCCTGTCTCCTGTCTCCATATTACACAGCGAATCCACGTTTTTATACCACGCCTCTCTCCCCTCGCCTACATCATCGTGATGGGATCGATGTCGATGGCGACGTTGGTGCGCAGGTGCAGCTTCTGGCTGCGGAGGAAGTCCTGCACGGCGGTGAGATCCCAGGCCTTGATGAGTACGACGAAGCGGTAGCGACGGCGGAATTTCGCGATGAGAGCGGGGGCGGGGCCGATGGCGTCTGCCAGGCGGTGCGCATCTGGCGGTGACGTCAGCGGCGCCGCACCGAAGTGACCGCGGAAGGCAGCGACAAAAGCGTCCGCCCGGGCGCGCGCCGCCTGCTCGCATTCGTCTTGGAAGAGCAGCTTGACGAGGCGCGTAAAGGGCGGATAGCCGAGCGCCTCGCGCAGTTTGATCTCCTGCGCATAGAAGCCGGCGTAGTCCTGCCGCATGCCGCACTGCACGGCGTAGTGCTCCGTGTTGTACGTCTGCACGAGCACTTTGCCTCGGTGGTCCTTGCCCACGTGGCGACCCGCACGCCCTGCCGTCTGGGTGATGAGCATGAAGCAGCGCTCCGCCGCGCGGAAGTCTGGCATGTTGAGGCTCGCGTCGGCGCTGATGATGCCCACGGCGGTGACATTGGGGATGTCGTGGCCCTTGGCGACCATCTGCGTGCCGAGCAGGATGTCGTACTCCCCCGCGCGGAAGCGGCACAGGATGTCCTGATGGGCGAATTTCGCACCCGTCGTGTCGCGGTCCATGCGCACGACGCGCGCCTCCGGCACGAGGGCGCGGAGTTCCTGCTCGAGCTTTTCCGTGCCCGAGCCGAAGTACTTGATGTAGCGGCTGCCGCAGTGCGGACACGTATCGGGGACCGCCTGGCGGATGTCGCAGTGGTGGCAGACCATGACGCCGCGCGGCGCGCCGTCCCCTCCCCGCCCCTGATGGTATACGAGCGGCAGGCCGCACTCGGGGCATTTGATGACTTCCCCGCAGGAGCGGCACATGACGAACGTCGAGTAGCCGCGCCGATTCAGCATGATGATGATCTGCTCGTGCGCGGCGAGCGTCTGACGGATGAGCGCTTCGAGTGGCCGTGAGATGATGTGGCGGTTGCCGAGGCGGAGTTCCTCGCGCATGTCGACGCAGGAGACGTCTGGCAGCGGGATATCGCCGACGCGGTGGCGCATCGTGAGCAGCAGGAGCTCTCCCTGGCGCGCACGGTGGTACGTCTCGAGGGAGGGCGTCGCACTGCCGAGCACGAGCACGGCGCGCTGGAGGCGGGCGAACGCCTCGGCGACGACGCGCGCGTGATAGCGCGGTGACTCGTCCTGCTTGTAGCTCATGTCCTGTTCCTCATCGAGGATGATGAGCCCGACGTCCGCCGCCGGCGTGAAGAGCGCGGAGCGCGCGCCGATGATGACGCCCGCCTCCCCGCGCCGCACGCGGAGCACGGCATCGTTGCGCTCGGGGATCGTCAGGCGGCTGTGCATGACGATGATGTCCTGGTGAAAATACGCCTTGAACGCGCGCACGAGCTGCCCCGTGAGCGCGATCTCCGGCACGAGCACGATGACCTGCCTGCCCGCGCGGCGCGTGCGACGCGCGAGCTCGATATAGACCTGCGTCTTGCCGCTGCCCGTCACGCCGTAGAGCAACGCCTCGTGAAAGGCGTGCGCGGCGAGGAGCGGCGCGAGGGTGCGCACGGCGTCCGCCTGCTCCGACGTGAGCTGCCGCTCCGTCTGCTGCTCGTGCATCGCTGCGTAGCTATCGCGCAGGACGCGGCGCTGCCGCACGGAGACGATGCCCGCCTCCGCGAGCTTCTGCACGGTGGCCAGCGAGTGCCCCGCCGCCTTGATCTCGCCGCAAGATGCCCTGCCGCCATGCGCCGCGAGGGCTTCCCAGAGCGCGAGCTGCGCGCGGCGGCGCGAGAATTCCTGCCGCCGCGCTGCCGTCAGCGCCTCCTCCAGCACGACATACCGCTCGTAGCGCGCCGCGTCGCGTTTCGTCGCCTCGTAGTCCTTGCGCAGGAGATGGTGTGCGCAGAGCTTTTCGAGATCGTCCCGGAGATGATCGTTCCCTGGAAAGTGCTTCCTGAGCTGCGCGCGGCGTACGGGTCCATGCGCGGCGATATACATGTAGAGCTGCCGCAGCTCGATGGTGCCGAGCAGCACGTGATCTGCCGGCACCTCCTCCACCACATAGGAGACCGTGATCTTCAGTCCGCTCTTCCCCGGCATGAAGAGGCGCATCGTCTCAGCGAGCGAGCAGAGGTAGAACGATGCCATCCAGCGCGCTTCCTCGAGCATGACGGGCTGGAACCACGCTTCCTCGTCGACGGCGGCGAGGATGTCCTTGAGCGGCAGTCCCGCGAGCGCCGCCGCCGTCTGCTGCTTCGTCTCGAGGATGAATCCCTCGACCCGGCGCCCGCCGAAGGGAACGAAAACACGCCAGCCGGCACCGACCTGCGCGAGCTCCGGCGGCACGCGATACGTATAGGGCTTCGCGATGCTCTTGACCGGGATGTTGACGAAGACCTGTGCCGTCATGACCGTACGTTCCAAAAGCGTTCCTCCTCTCTTCGCAACAACAAGCCGCCAAGCTGCCGCTCGCGCGGACAGCCTGGCGGCAAGGCAGCGGGAAGGCTTCCCGGATTTCCCTACTCTCGCCTTTTTGATCGGCGCCACGCGCTCAGTCGGTCTGGAGGCCGACGTCGTTGCGCAGCTGGATCGCCTCACCGACCTCGGCGGCGCCAATCTGTTCTTTCCCCGCGAGGTCCGCGACCGTGCGCGCGACCTTGATGATGCGATCGTAGGAGCGCGCGGAGAGATGGAGCTTCTCGAACGCCGCCGCGAGCAGGGACTGCGCCGCTGCGTCGAGCGGGCAGAGCCGCTGGATCAGCGCGTGGTTCATCTGCGCGTTGCAGAACCTGCCGTACTCCTGCAGGCGCGCCTCCTGCACGCGGCGCGCCGCCTCGACGCGGGCGCGGATGGCGGATGAGGACTCTGCCTTCTCTTTCGAGGTCAGTTCCTTGTACGCCACGCGCGGCACGCGGATGTGGATGTCGATGCGGTCGAGCAGAGGCCCTGAGATCTTGCGCGTGTAGCGCTTGATCTCGCCTGGCGTGCACTCGCAGGTGCGGCCGCTGCTCTCATCGCCCTGATAGCCGCAGGGACAGGGATTCATCGCGGCCACGAGCATGAACGACGAGGGGAATTTCAGCGACGCATGTACCCGGGACACGAGGATCTCCCGATCCTCAAGAGGCTGGCGCAACACCTCGAGCGTCGATTTCTGGAACTCCGGCAACTCGTCGAGGAAGAGCACGCCGTGATGGGCGAGCGTGACCTCGCCCGGCCGTGGGATGCTGCCGCCGCCGATCATCGCCGTCATGCTCGTCGTGTGATGCGGCGCGCGGAACGGGCGTTCCGTGACGAGGCCGCCGCCGCGCGGCAGGAGGCCTGCGATACTGTAGATCTTCGTGACCTCGAGCGCCTCCCCGGGCGTCAAGGCGGGCAGGATGGAGCTCACGCGCCGCGCGAGCATCGTCTTGCCCGCGCCCGGCACGCCGACGAGCAGCACGTTGTGTCCGCCCGCTGCGGCGATCTCGAGCGCGCGTTTCGCCGCGTACTGTCCCTGCACGTCGGCGAAATCATCCGCCCAGCCCGCTTGCAACTCCTCTGCGGGCGCGGGGACGGCGGCGGGGAGTTCCTGCTCCCCCTTGAGGTGGGCCACGAGGTCCGCGAGCGTGGCGACGCCGTAGACCGCGATGCCCTGCACGAGCAGCGCCTCGTTGACGTTCGCCGGAGCGACAAAGACGGCGGTCAGCCCCCGCCGCTTCGCCTCGATGACCATCGAGAGGATGCCCTGCACGGGACGGCATTCCCCCTCGAGGGAGAGCTCCGCCGCAAAGAGGCTCCCCGCGAGCTTCTCGACCGGCAGGACGCCGTAGGCCGCGAGCAACCCCGCGGCGATGGGCAAGTCGAGGCCGGAGCTGTCCTTGCGGATGTCGGCGGGCGCCAGGTTGATCGTGACCTTCTCCTGCTTGAGCTTGACGCCGGAATTCTTGATGGCGGTGCGCACGCGCTCCTTGCTCTCGCGGACGGCGGTGTCCGGCAAGCCGACGATATCGAAGGCGGGGAAGCCGAATCCCGCATCGACCTCCACGTCGATGAGCTGACCGTCCACCCCGCGCGTCGTCGCGCCATACGATCTCGCAAACACAGGCAAGCCTCCCCTCACATCTCGAACGCGCCTTCGTAGTGGCGGATCCGCCACGCCGCGCCTACCATGGCATAGACCTCGATGACGTCAAAACGGCAGAAACAGTCCTCAAGATGTTCCTGCCGCAGATACCAGGCAGCGGTCATGATGATCTTCCGCCGCTTGTGCGCGTTCACCGCCTGCGCGGGCGCACCGAAGCACTCACCCCGCCGCGTCTTGACCTCGACGAAGGCGAGCGTGTGGCTGTCCTGCCAGGCGATGATGTCGATCTCCCCGACCTTCGCGCGGTAATTGCGCGCGGCGATGCGATAGCCCTTGCGCGTGAGAAAGGCCGCCGCCTGCTCCTCGCCCGCCCGGCCGAGCGTCAGTCTGCTCATGGCGCCTCCCTCTGCCGGCGTTCTCCGCGCTCGCGGTCCATGCGATAGATGTACGCCATGACCTCCGCGATGGAGTGATAGAGCTCCGGCGGCACCTCGCGGTCGAGCTCGAGCGCCATGAGGAGGTTGACGAGCGTCTTGTTCTGGTAGACCGGCACTGTGTTCCGCTGCGCCGAGGCGAGGATGTTCTCCGCCACATGGCCGCGCCCTTTCGCCGTCACGCGCGGCGCGCGGTCGCGCGCCTGATCGTACTTGAGTGCGACCGCCTTCTTCTCCGCTCGGGGGTCCGTCTCCGGCTCCTCCTTCGGCTTCCTGTACCGCTCCATCCCGTCACCCGCCTTGGTCCGTTGATCCTTATTTTTTCATTATACTGATTCCAAGAAGCAGCGTCAATGAGGAATCGCCGAGAAGGCAGAGAAAAGACGACAAAACGCCGCCCGCATCCATAGCAATCGATGCGGGCGGCGTTTCCTTGCCGATTGGTCCATTCAAGCGGCGTGCTCAAGCACGCGGCAGCTGCGGCCGCCAAATCTGTGCGGCGCGCGCGCGGTCTTTCGTGAGCTGGCGCACGAGCTGCTCGACGGAGCCGAATTTCTGCTCCTCGCGCAGCTTGGCGAGAAAGTCGACGATGAGCTCCTGGTCGTAGATGTCCGCGTCGAAGTCCTCGATGTGGACCTCGACGCGACGGTTGCAGCCCTCAAATGTCGGGTTGCTGCCGATGCTCGCCATGCCGCCGTACCAGCGGCCGCGATAGGCGACGCGCACGGCGTAAGCGCCGTTCGGCAACATGGCGACGCCCGGCAGGATCGGCAGGTTCGCCGTCGGGAAGCCGAGCGTACGGCCGCGCCGGTCGCCGTGGATCACGCGCTCGACGAGGCGGAAGGGATGCCCGAGGAAATCGTTCGCCGCCGCGAGGTCGCCGTTCGCGATGAGCGCGCGGATGCGCGTCGAGCTCACGATGCGCCCGCTGCGGAGCACCGCCGGGCAGATCTCCGTCTGGAAGCCATAGGCGGGGCCGTCACGCAGGAGCTGGCGCTGCGTGCCGCGTCCCTTCTGCCCGAACGTGTAGTTCGGCCCCGTGACGACGTAGCGCGGCGCAAAATCGGCGCGCAGCAGCGCGAGGAACTCCTCTGGCGTGCGCTGGGCGAATTCCCGCGTGAACGGAATGGAGACGAGCACGTCGACGCCGAGCTCACCGATGAGCTGTGCCTTGAGCTCCGCCGTGCCGAGCTGCGGCGGCATATTTTGCGGCGAGAGCACGGAAAGCGGGTGGTTGCTGAACGTGAAGACGGCACTCGTGCCACCGTCACCGCGCGCGAGCTCCACGGCGCGGCGGATGATACTCTGATGGCCGATGTGGACGCCGTCGAACATGCCGAGCGCCACCGCCATCCGATGGTATTCCTTGGTGAAATCTTTGAGTTTATGATAGACCTGCATGGTATCAGGCTCCTGTGTCTTATTTCTGCGGCGGCGTCCTGTCCGGACTGCCGATGACTTTTGCCGGCACGACGCTTGCAAGCGCGGCGTCCACGCGTCCGATACCGAGGAAAATGCCGTCCGCGTAGACGCGCACAGGGAGCGCGGCGAGCGCACCCACGCGTGGGTCGTGCGTCGGCAGTCCGTTCCGGAAGGCGCGCGCGCGCCCCGGCGGCAGGTCGTAGCGCGGCAGATGCGAGAGGCAGTCCTCAGGCGCCCTGAGCGCGCTGCCGCCGCGCGCGGCGAGCTCCTCGAGCGTCAGCGATGCCTTGAGCGGAAAATCCCCGACGCGCGTGCGCACGAGGAAGCTCATGACAGCGGGCACGCCGAGCGCGCTGCCGATGTCACGGCAAAGCGAGCGGATGTACGTGCCGCGCGAGCAATCGACGTCGAGCAGCAGGCGATGCGACGCCTCCTCGACCGCGAGGAGGTCGAGACGGTGGATCGTGACCCGGCGTGCGGGCAGCTGGACCGCCTCACCTGCGCGCAGCCGCTCGTAGGCGCGCTTGCCACCGATCTTGATGGCGGAGTGCGCGGGCGGCACCTGCGTGATCTCGCCGCGGAACCGGGCGAGCACCTGCTCGATGGCTGCGCGGCCTGGCATCTTTGCGAGCGCCTGACACTCCGTCACGGCGCCGCTGAGATCCCCGGAGTCCGTCGCCACGCCGAGCAGGAGCTCCGCGCGATAGGATTTCGAGGCGTGCTCGAGATACTCGATGAGGCGCGTCGCCTGCCCCACGGCGAGCGGCAACACGCCGGCGGCGCCGGGATCGAGCGTCCCCGCGTGGCCGACTTTCTTCGTGTGCAGCACGCGGCGCGCGAAGCCGACGACGTCGTGCGAGCTCATGCCGGGCGGCTTGAGCAGGTTCAAGAATCCATCTGCGCGCGCCGTCATGCGGTCCAGCCCTCGCGAATGGCGCGCTCGATGGCAGTCATGATGGTCTTCCTCGCTTCCTCGAACGGCTGCGTCAGCGTGCAGCCCGCGGCGCGCACGTGGCCGCCGCCGCCGAAAAGCGTCGCGACGCGGCTCACGTCGACATGCTTCGAGCGCATGCTCACGCGGCAGAGCTCCGGCTCCTTGCACTTGAGCACGACTGCCACGTCCACGCCGTCGATGACGCGGATGTGACCGATGAAGCTCTCCGTCGACGCCATGCGCGCCGTCTGCTCCTGCGTGAGGAAGATACCACAGGCACGCCCCCCCGCGAAGAGCTCGAGCTCCCCGAGCGCCTCCGCGAGATCGCGCACCGTCTGGAGTGGCCGCACCTCAAGCGCCTCGGAGATCACATGCGGCTGTGCCCCTGCCTCGAGCAGCGCCGCCGCCGCGCGGTACGTATGCGCCGTCGCGTTGGAGAAGCGGAAGAAGCCCGTATCCGTCGCGAGCCCCGTGTAGAGGCAGGCGGCAGCAGCGGCGTCCGGCTGGACGCCGAGTGCCTCGGCGAGGTCGCAGACGATCTCCGCCGTCGCGGCGCGCGTGGCGTCGAGGTAGAGGTCCTCGCCTGCCGTGCCCGGATTCGTGTGATGATGGTCGATGTTCAGGATGCGCGGGGCGCGCACGGCAGCAGCAACGCAGCCGATGCGATCCGACATCGTGTCGAGCACGACGAGGAGGTCGCATGCCTCCGCTTCGCCCTCCTGCGGCCGCCTGATAACATCATATCCCGGCAGCACCGAGAAGGCTGCCGGGATATCATCATCAAGCAAAACCGTGACATGCTTCCCCAGCGCCTCGAGGAGGTGCATCAGGCCGAGCGAAGCGCCGATGGCATCGCCATCGGGATTCACGTGCGCCGTGATGACCACCTTGTCGGCGGTGCGTAGTACTGCCGCTGTTTCACTCAATGTCATCATTTCATTGTTCCTCCTCATCCTTCGAGGCAGGCGCCGCTTTCGCCGCGTCCTCCGCCTCGATCTTCAAGAGGAGCTTCTGGATGTGCGCGCTGTAGTCGAGCGACTTGTCCAGCGCGAACGTGAGCTCCGGCGTGAAGCGCAGGCGGATCCGCTTGCCGATCTCGCGGCGGATGAAGCCGAGGGAGCTCTGTAGCCCCGCCCAGCAGTTCTGCACCTGCTGCTCGCTGCCCATGAGGCTCACGTAGATCTTCGCCTCGCGGAGGTCACCGGTACATTCCACGGATGTCACGGTCACGAACCCGATGCGAGGGTCCTTGAGCTCGCGCAGGATGATCTCAGAGATCTCCTGCTTCATGAGCTCCTGCACCTTTTCGACTCGAAGCTGGCTCATGCATGTGCCTCCTTAGTCAGCGTCCTCTTCTTTCTGCGCCTCAGCCTTGGCCTTCGCCTCGGCCTCGCGCTTCTTCGCGGCGGCCTTGTTCGCCTCGGTGATGCTCGTCTCCACTTCTTCCATCGTGTACGGCTCGATGATGTCGCCTTCCTTGAAGTCGCGGAAGTCGACGATGGAGATGCCGCACTCGTAGCCTGCCTGCACTTCCTTGACCTCGTCCTTGAAGCGGCGCAGCGAGTCGATCTCGCCATCGAAGATCTCGATGTTGTCGCGGATGATGCGGATCTTGGAATTGTTGCAGATCTTGCCCTCGAGCACGTAGGAGCCGGCGACGAGCGCCTTGGAGAACTTCATGACCTGACGGATCTCCACGCGGCCCTGAACGACTTCCTTGTACTTCGGCTTGAGCATGCCGCTCATCGCGTCTTTCACATCGTTGATTGCATCGTAGATGACGCGGTACGTGCGGATGTCGACGTTTTCGGTGTCAGCGACGCGGCGCGCGTTCGCATCCGGACGCACGTTGAAGGCGATGATGATGGCGTTCGACGCCGAGGCGAGCATGACATCGGACTCGTTGACCGCACCGACGCCCGAGTGGACGATGGAGACGCGGACCTCGTCGTTCTTGTTGAGCTTCAAGAGCGAGCTCGAGAGCGCCTCGACGGAGCCCTGCACATCCGCCTTGATGACGATGTTGAGGTCGCGGATCTCACCCTCCTGGATCTGATGGAAGAGGTCGTCGAGCGAGACTTTCTTGCTCTTGATGAGGTTGTTCCTCTGACGCTCGATGCGCGCCTCAGCGATGGAGCGCGCGAGTTTCTCGTCGAGCGCCGCGAGCACGTCGCCCGCCTCCGGCACATCGCCGAGGCCGAGGATCTCGACCGGCACGGACGGGCCCGCCTTCTTGACGTTCTCGCCGCGATCGTTGATCATCGCGCGCACCTTGCCGTACGTCGTGCCGCAGACGATGGAGTCGCCGATGCGCAGCGTGCCGTTCTGCACGAGCACCGTCGCCACCGGGCCGCGGCCCTTGTCGAGCTTTGCCTCGACGATGACGCCGCGCGCCGGGCGGTTCGGGTTCGCCTTGAGCTCTTCGACTTCTGCGACGAGCAGGACGTTCTCGAGCAGGTCGTCGATGCCCATCTGCTTTTTCGCCGAGACGGGCACCATGATCGTGTCGCCGCCATACTCCTCCGGCACGAGACCCTGCTCCATGAGCTCCTGCTTCACGCGATCCGGGTTCGCACCCGGCTTGTCGATCTTGTTGATCGCCACGATGATGGGGACCTCTGCGGACTTCGCGTGATGGATGGCCTCGATGGTCTGCGGCATGACGCCGTCATCCGCGGCGACGACGAGGATCGCGATATCTGTGATCTGCGCGCCGCGCGCACGCATGGCCGTGAACGCCTCATGGCCCGGCGTATCGAGGAAGACGATCTTCTTGCCCTTGCAGTTGACCTGGTAGGCACCGATATGCTGCGTGATGCCGCCCGCCTCGTGCGTCTGCACGTGCGTGTTGCGGATGCAGTCGAGCAGGCTCGTCTTGCCGTGGTCGACGTGGCCCATGACCGTGACGACCGGCGGGCGGAGCTTGAGGCTCTTCGGGTCGTCCTCGATCTCCGGGATCTCCGTCGGATCGACATCGGGCGGCAGCTCCTCGCACGTCACGCCGAACTCCGAGGCGACGAGCGCCGCCGTCTCATAATCGATCTCCTGGTTGATGGTCGCCATGACGCCCATCATGAAGAGCTTCTTGACGACTTCCGCCGCTGTGTAGCTCATCTTGGAGGCGAGGTCCTTGACCGCAATGGTCTCCGGCAGCTTGATGTGCGTCGGACGCGCGATCTCGACCTTCGGCGCCGGTTGCTGACGGCCGCCGCGGCGATTGTTCCTGCCGCCCCGGCGGTCATTCCTGCCGCCCCGGCGATCGTTCCTGCCGCCGCGGTTCTCCGTGCGGTCATTCCTGCCGCCCCGGCGGTCATTCCTGCGCCCGCCGCGGTCGCTACTGCCACTCTTGCCGCCGCCACTGCGGCTGCTCCGATTGTCGCTGTGCTCACTGCCGCGGCTGCCGCCCCGGCTCGCGTCAGCGCTGCGCGGCGCAGAGGCGCGGCGCTCTTCGCTGCGTCCCTCGCTCCGCTTGCGCTCTCCGCCGCCCTGGTGCGCCGCCTCTTTCTTCGCAGCCGGCTGCGGTGCCGGTGCCGGTGCTGTGCGCTTCTCCGGCTGCGGCGCCGCTGCCGCCTTCGGCGCCTGCGGCTTCGCGCTCTTGCCGGCGAAATGGTTCTTCACGGCGTCATGCTCGGCATCACCGACGCTCGAGAAGTTATTGACGGCCTTGAATTTATTCTTTTTCAGGATATCGAGGATATTCTTCGTATCGGTATGGAATTCTTTCGCTAATTCGTAAACCCTGTATTTGGACATTAATCCACCCCCATAGGTAGTTCATGCCTGCGCCTCCATGAGTTCGCGCAGGCGCTGGGCGAAGCCGGCGTCGAGCACTGCTGCGACAGCGCGGTATTCCTTGCCCAGGCAGGAGCCGAGCGCTTCCTTCGTGAGGAGGCTCACGGCTGGTACATCGTATCTATCTGCGAGTTCTTCAAATCTTCGTTTCGTCTCAGGTCTCGCATCAACCGCGAGCAGCAGCAGGCGCGCCTTGTGCTTCTTCAGCGCTTCCTCGACGGCAAACGCACCGGAGGCCACGCGCCTCGCCCGCTGTGCCATGCTCAGGAGATTGACCACGCACTGCTCGTTCATGCCTGTTTCTCCGAGGACGCGGGCGCAGCGAGCTCCGCCGCGAGCGCCTCGTAGACCGCCGGATCGATGGCGCAGGCGAAGGAGCGCTCGAGGCGATGGCCCTTGCGCGCCTTCTCGAGGCACTCGACGCGCGGGCAGATATAGGCGCCGCGGCCCGACATCTTGCCCGTGCGGTCGACGGAGAACACGCCCTCCGGACTCCGCACGATGCGGATGAGCTCCTTCTTCGGATGCTTTTCCTGACAGCCGACGCAGAGGCGCTCCGGTATCTTCCTGACCTTTCCCGCTTTTGCTGCCACGTCACTCACCTTCCGCCGTGAACGAGGCGTCGCTTTCGACCGCGACTTCGTTCATGCCATCATCAAGCACCTCTTCGGCCGCCTGCGACTCGCTCTTGATATCGATCTTCCAACCCGTCAGTTTCGCGGCGAGGCGGGCGTTCTGCCCCTCCTTGCCGATGGCGAGCGAGAGCTGGTAGTCCGGCACGACGACGCGGGAGACCTTCTCGTCCTCATTGACGGCGACGGAGACGACCTTCGCGGGGCTCAGCGCATTCGCGATGAACTTCGCGCTGTCCTCGTTCCACTTCACGATGTCGATCTTCTCGCTGCCGAGCTCATCGACGACTGCCTGCACGCGCAGTCCCTTGTGACCGACGCACGCGCCGACGGGATCGACGGCCTCGTCCTTCGAGTAGACGGCGATCTTCGAGCGCATGCCCGGCTCGCGCGCCACGGATTTGATCTCGACGATGCCTTCCTGGATCTCCGGCACCTCGAGCTCGAACAGGCGCTTCAAAAGGCCCGGATGCGTACGCGAGACGACGATCTGTGGTCCCTTGGTCGTCTTCCGGACCTCGAGGATGTACGCCTTGATGCGGTCGCCATGCTCGTACGTCTCGCCGGCGATCTGCTCCGTCGGCGCGAGCACGGCCTCCGTCTTGCCGAGGTCGATGAAGACGTTGCGGTTCTCGACGCGCGAGACGAGCCCCGTGATGATGTCGCCCTCGCGGCTCATGAACTCCTCGTAGATGATGCCGCGCTCCGCCTCGCGCACGCGCTGCACGACGACCTGCTTGGCGGTCTGGGCGGCGATGCGGCCGAAGTTCGCAGGCGTGACCTCGATCTCGAGCACGTCGCCGACCTCATAGTCGGGGCGGATCGTCCGCGCCTGCGCGAGGGAAATCTCCTGCACCTCGTCCTCGACGTCTTCGACGACCGTCTTGATCGCGTAGACGTGGTAGGCCCCCGTCGTGCGGTCGAGCACGACGCGCACGTTCTGCGCCGAACCGAAATTCCGCTTGTACGCCGAAATGAGCGCCGCCTCGATGGCGTCGAAGAGGACTTCCTCCTCCACGCCTTTCTCGCGTGCGAGTTCCTTCAGTGCGTCGAGGAATCCCGGCTCCTGACTCTTTGCCTTCGCTTTGCTTCTTCTTGCTGCCAAAATGTATATCCTCCTACTGCAGCGGGGACCGCCAGCTGCGGCCTCCTTGCCTGATAATCAGAAATCGATGTGCAGACGGATCTGCGAGATCTTCTCGAGCGACACGGCCGTGCCGTCGATCTCCACGGTGCCCGCCGCGGCGTCGTAGGCGCCGAGCACGCCCGTGAGCTGCTTCCTGCCGTCGAGCGGCGCGTAGAGCGTCGCATCGACCTTCTTGCCCTGCTCGCGCGCAAAGTCGCGCGGCTTCCGCAGCACGCGGTCGAGCCCCGGGGAAGAGACCTCCAGGATGTAGCTGTCCGCGATGAAGTTCGCCGCATCGAGCTCCTTTTCCAGCTTTTCGCTCAGCGTCTGGCAGTCATCAATGTCGATGCCGCCTTCCTTATCTATGAAGACGCGCAGATACCAGTCGTGCTCTCTGACATACTCGACATCGACGAGCTCGATGCCGGGCTGCTCCGCGAGCAGCTGGCGCGCCATATCCTCAACTCGTTCTTCGATCGGATTTGCCATTTCTCCACCTCCTGAGAGAGAATAGTGGGTAACATAAGATGAAAGAGTGGGCTCGCACCCACTCTTTCACAAAAACGCTCAAATTTCTTTTTCTAGTATATCATCCACATCGAGGCTTGTAAAGAAAAAGATTCACGCCTTCAGCTTGCTCCGCAGCTCGACCGTGAAGCGCGTCCCCTTGCCGGGCTCACTCGCGACCTGGATCGTGCCGTGATGGAGGTTGACGATCTCCTGCGCGATGGAGAGTCCGAGGCCGTTGCCGCCCATCGCGCGCGAGCGCGCCTTGTCCACGCGGTAGAAGCGGTCGAAGATGCGGCTCTGGTCTTCCTTGGCGATGCCGATGCCCGTGTCCTGCACGAAGAAGCGCACGCGCCCCTGCGGTGCCGGGGCGAAGCCGACGCTGACCCTGCCTCCCTCCGGCGTGTATTTCACCGCGTTGTCGACAAGGATGAGCATGAGCTGCTTGACTTTCTGTTCGTCCGCCTGCACGGGATGCTTCCCCGCCGCCTCGATGACGATCTCCACCTGCTTCTTCTCCGCGAGCGGCAGCATGAGGCGCGCCGTCTGCGCGAGGAGGTCCGCCGCGTCGAACTTCTGCAGCTTGAGTTTCAGCGCCTTGTTGTCGCTGCGCGCGACGAGCAGAAGATCGCTCACGAGGCGCGTCATCTTCTTCACCTCGTCGCGCACGTCGGCGATGACCTGCTTCAGGAAAGGCGAGGTGATCGAAGGATCATTCTCGAGGAGATCCGCCGACGCCATGACGACGGCGAGCGGCGTCCGCAGCTCGTGCGAGGCGTCCGCCGCGAACTGGCGCTGCTTCTCGTACGCCTCGCGCAGCGGCACCATCGCGCGGCCGGAGAGGATGTGGCCGATCACCGTCGCGACGACGAGCGCGACGATGCCGAGCACGACCATCGCATACGTCGATTTCTGCAGGCCGTTGTACATCGCCGTGACGTCTTTGCCGACGTAGACGGACTGCACCGAGCCGTCGTCGCTCATGACCGTCTTCTTCGTCATCATGAGGCGCGTCGTCTGCCCTTTCTCGCTCTGCCTGCCGAAGACGGCGACCTCCCCCTCCTGCGCCTGCCAGTGGCTCACGACGTCGAGGATGAACGGCTCGATGTGGAATGAGGCCCGCGCGAAGTTGAGCAGCCGCCCGTCCTGATCGAAGACGTAGAAAAAGAGGCGGTCGTTCGTGCTCTTGTAGCCCGCATCCTCGAGCGTGAGGCCGGGGTGCTGGTTGAAATACGCCTGCGCCTCCGCCACGTTGCCCGCCGTGTCGAGGAGCTCGCGCGCCTGCTCGGAGGAGATGGACCACTCGAGCGTCTTGTGCGCGACGAAGACGAGCGTGACGAGGAAGACGCACATGATGAGGGAGTAGAAGAGCGTGAGGCGCCGCCGCCCTCGCCCGAACATGTTCGCTGCCATCAGGGTTCCGCCTCGAGCTTGTAGCCGACGCCGCGCACCGTCTTGATCACGGTGCTGCCATCCCCCGTATCGAGCTTCTTGCGCAGGATCTTCATGTATGAATCGATGTTGTTGGAACTCACGTCTGACTCGAGGCCCCAGATGCGGTCGAGGATGATGTCGCGCGGCACGACGATGCCGAGGTTCTGCGCGAGCAGATCGAAGATCTGGAACTCGCGCGGCGAGAGCTGGATGACCTGCCCGTCCTTCTTGAGCACCTTCGCCGTGCGGTTCAGCGTGAAGCCGCCGACTTCGACGACGTCCTGCTGGATCTTCTGCGTGCTGCGCCGCCCGAGCGCCCGCAGGCGCGCGAGGAGCTCGACGAACTCGAACGGCTTGACGAGGTAGTCGTCCGCGCCCGCGTCGAGCCCCGTCACGCGGTCCTCGACGGAGTCGCGCGCCGTCAGCATGAGGATCGCGCGCTCGTAGCCGTCCTTGCGCAGGCGGCGACAGGCATCGACGCCGCTCTCACCGGGCATCATCCAGTCGAGCACGAGGATATCGTACTCCGTATACTGCGCGTAATCGTAGATATCGCTGCCGTCCGTCACCCATTCGACCTGGATATGGTTCTGTTCCAACATGTATTTGATGAGCTTCCCGAGCCTCTGATCGTCCTCCGCGAGCAAAACACGCATGCGGCATCCTCCTCTGCTTCTTTTCCCTCTAATCTAGCGCCACGCGCTGAAAACACGATGAAAACACGAAAGAGGTGCCTCCCCGGCGGCGATTCCCAAGGGAACCCGCCTGCGCGGAAAGCACCTCTCTCTTTCATGGATATGAAATCAAACGCCTGTCCCGTCTCACTCGCGGCTGTTGAACTTGTTGCGCAGGATGACGTCATGCGAGCCGCCCTCGACGATGGACGTCGAGGAGACGAGCGTGAGCTTCGCCTTCTCGCGCAGCTCCGCGAGATTCAGCGCGCCGCAGTTGCACATCGTCGAACGCACCTTCGAGAGCGTGATGTTCACGTTGTCCTTGAGCGAGCCAGCATATGGCACATAGGAGTCGACGCCCTCCTCGAACGAGAGCTTCTTCGCGCCGCCGAGGTCGTAGCGCTGCCAGTTGCGCGCGCGGTTCGAGCCCTCGCCCCAGTACTCCTTGTAGTACGTGCCGTTGATCTTGACTTTGTCCGTCGGGCTCTCGTCGAAGCGCGAGAAATACCGGCCGAGCATGAGGAAGTCCGCGCCCATCGCGAGTGCGAGCGTCATGTGGTAGTCGTGCACGAGGCCGCCGTCCGAGCAGACCGGGATGTAGACGCCCGTCTCCTCGAAATACTTATCGCGCTCGCGGCAGACGTCGATGAGCGCCGTCGCCTGGCCGCGGCCGATGCCCTTCGTCTCGCGCGTGATGCAGATCGAGCCGCCGCCGATGCCGACTTTGACGAAGTCCGCACCCGCCTCCGCGAGGAAGCGGAAGCCCTCGGCATCGACGACATTGCCCGCACCGACCTTGACGTCCTCACCGAAATGCTCGTGGATGTAGCGGAGCGTGATGCGCTGCCACTCTGAGAAGCCCTCGGAGGAGTCGATGCAGAGCACGTCGGCGCCCGCCTTGAGCAGTGCCGGCACGCGGTCCGCGTAGTCGCGCGTGTTGATGCCCGCGCCGACCACGTAGCGCTTGCCCTCGTCGATGAGCTCGTTTCCGTTCTCCTTGTTGTCCGTGTAGTCCTTGCGGAAGACCATGTACCGCAGGCGCTGCTCCTTGTCGACGAGCGGCAGCATGTTGAGCTTCTTGTCCCAGATGATATCGTTTGCCATCGAGAGCGTCGTCGTCTCCGCGTCGGCGTAGACGAGCTTCTCGAACGGCGTCATGAACGAGCCCGCCTTCTCATCGAGGCTCATGCGCGAGAGGCGGTAGTCGCGGCTCGTGACGATGCCGAGCAGCTTCCCCGTCGGCGTGCCGTCCTCCGTCACCGCCATCGTCGAATGGCCCGTCTTCTTCAAGAGCTCGAGGATCTCGCCGAGCGTCGTCTCCGGCGTGATGTTGGAATCACTCGTGACGAAGCCGGACTTGTAGTTCTTCACGCGTGCGACCATCGCCGCCTCTTCCTCGATGGACTGCGATCCATAGATGAAGGAGATGCCGCCCTCTTTGGCGAGCGCGATGGCCATCGTGTCGTTGGAGACCGCCTGCATGATGGCGGAGACCATCGGGATGTTCATGGAAATCTTCGGCTCTTCTCCCTTTTTGAACTTCACGAGCGGCGTCTTCAAGGAGACGTTCGCGGGAATGCACTTATCAGAAGAATATCCCGGAACAAGAAGATACTCTCCAAATGTATGCGATGGTTCAGGATAGAAATAAGCCAACGTAACCCCTTCTTTCTCATATATCACGAAACCGGCAAAAAAATATTGTTACTAGTTTATCGTATCCGTCTGTCCGTGTCAATCCATCCGGAAAAATCGAGTTTACATCCTTACAAGCAGGGAGCGCCATTCAAAACGGTGCGAAATTCCCTTCGATGAAGACGGGCACCTCGCTCCCGTCCGCGCGGCGCGTGCCCGTGATGGAGAGGTCGCGGCTCCCCACCATAAAATCCTCGTGCAACAGGGAGTCGTTCACGCCGCGCTGCAGGAGCTCCACGCTCTCAAGCGCGTCGCCGCCGCGCAGGCAGGTCGGATACGCCTTGCCGAACGCGAGGTGGCAGGCGGCGTTCTCGTCGAAGAGCGTGTTGTAGAAGAGGAGACCACTCTCCCGGATCGGCGAATCATAGGGGACGAGCGCGACCTCACCGAGATGACAGGCCCCCTCGTCCGTCGCGAGGAGCTCGCGCAGCTTCTCCTCGCCGCGCTCTGCCGAGAACGCAATGACGCGGCCGCGGTCGAACCGCAGGCGCATCCCCTCGATGAGGCTGCCCTGATAGACGAGCGGGCGCGTCGCAACGACCGTGCCGAAGACACCCTCGCGGTGCGGCAGCGTGTAGACCTCCTCCGTGGGGAGGTTCGCGACGAACTGCACCCCCGTCTGCGACGGCTCGGAGCCGCCCGCCCAGAGGTGCCCCTCCGGCAGTTCGACGATGAGGTCCGTGCCGAGCGCATTCGTATAGTGCAGGCGCGCGAAATCCTGCGCGTTGAGGAACGCCGCCGCCCGGTGCAGGAACGCGATATGCTCCCGCCAGGCCTCGACGGCATCCCCCTCGCCGATGCGCACCGCGTGCAGGATTGCCGTCCAGAGACGATGCTCCGCCTCCTCCGCTGTGGCACCCGGGAACACCTTCTGTGCCCACGCCGCCGTCGGCACCGACACGACGCACCAGGTGTTCTCGTTGTTCATGAGGCGGCTGCGGTACTCGAGCAGCGCGGCACCCGCCGCCTGCTGCGCGAGCGTCAGCCGCTGCGGCGCGATGTCGCGGAAGATATCCGGATCGCGCGCGGCAATAGAGACAAAAGCAGCGCCCTGCTCCGCATAATCCGTGTAGAACGCGCGTTTCCACTCGGGAAACTCCGTGAACACGGACTGCGGTGCGAGCGCATACTTGATGTGGGCGGAGCGCTCATCGCTCCAGCTCATGACGACCTCGTGGGCTCCGGCGCCATACGCCTCCTCCGCGAGCAGGCGCGCGAACGGCGCGCACTCGATGGGCGCATTGATGACGAGGATCTGGTCGCGCTCCAAGGCGACGCCGATCTCGACGACGAGACGGGCATACGCCCTGAGCGATTTCTGGTCTGGCATAGACGTCTCCTTCCTGGGGAAGTACGACTCCCCTGAAGACATTATACCGACTCTGCCAACGAAGTGCAATCAGCGTTCTCCTGCTGGTTGCGCATCATCATGTACTGATGGAAATCCTCCATCGGCATCGGACGCGCGTAGTGGAAGCCCTGCAGGTACGTCGTCTCCATCTTGTCGAGCGCGAGCGCCATGTCTGCCGTCTCCACGCCCTCCGCCGTGATGCTGAATCCGAGCTCAAGGAACGCGCGGATCGTATCGGGGAGCAGCGTGTTCGGCTGCTGGAAATGCGCGCGCACGAAGCCCATGTCGAGCTTGATGTTGATGAAGGGGATCTGGCGCACCATCATGAGGTTAGAGTAGCCGCTGCCGTAATCGTCGAGCACGAAATTGAAGCCTTCCTTCCGCATGCGCGAGATCTGGTCCTGCAGCGTGTTGAGGTTGATGAACGACTCCTCCGTGATCTCGAGGTGCAGCTTGCGCGCCGGCACCCCGTATCGGTCCTTGATCGCGATGAATTCCGTCGCAAGATGCGGATTCATGCACTGGATCGGTGACAGGTTGATGTTCACCCAATCGAGGTCGAGGGACTGGTTGCGCGGATCGCTCATGAACGCGCAGACCTTGCGGAAGACTTGCATGCCGAGCTGCGTGATGCTGCCCGTCTTCTCCGCGATGGGGATGAACTCCGTCGGCGAGAGGAAGCCAAGCTCCTCATCGTAGATCCGCGCGAGCGCCTCGGCGCCGACGACGCGCTGCGTATGCGCATCGACGATCGGCTGGAAGAAGACGCTGACCGCATCCGTCGCCACGGCGCGCTCGAGCGCGCGCTTCACGGCGATCTCATGATGGAGCCCGTCGACGAACTGCCCGTCGACGCGCACGGGCGCCTGCGTCGGCAGCACGGCGGCATCCTGCTGCCGGTGTGCGAGCTCAAGGACATCGAGGATATCCTCCACCGAGGAGAGGCAGACGGAGCTGTCCATGAACGCACAGCCGATGCCGACGAACATCTCCGCCTCGCCATCCTGCCAACTCTCCTGGAAGCGCTGGGAAATCTTCGCTGCCGCTTTCTCCTGGTCGAACGACTGGAACGAGAGCAAGACGAAGCGGCCGTTGCGCAGGTAGAACTTCGGCAGCTGAGGGAACTCCCCCTGCAGCCAATCGCCGATGAGCCCGAGGCAGCGGTCCATCTGGCAGGCGCCGTAGAGCTCGCGCACATCACCGTAATTCCGCAGGCAGCAGGAGACGAGCCAATAGCGGCGGCTCCGGTTCTCTCGCATCACGCACTCGAAGGCGTGCCGGTTGAACATGCCCGTGCGCTGCTCCAGGAAGCGCTCTGGATTCTGCGTGCCGAAGTACATGCAGAGGCTCACGAGCAAGCAGAGGTAATTCGCGATGCAGAGGACCTGGCTCTCGAAGAAGATGCCGGCGAGCGCGAGGCACACGTTGAGGACGATGACGGCAGCGAAGTACCGGCTCTCCTTGAGCGGCGGATACCGGCGATGGAAATAGAACGCGGCGAGAAAGAACTGTATGGGAAGGAGCGCAAGCGACACCTCATACAAACCATCCGACAACCAGATCAATCCAGTCTCCCCTTTCCCGCGTTCTCTGAAAACTCATAGAAATGAAATTGAAAAATTTATCAACTTCCTTTGATTATAGCATAATTCATCGAGTTTTCGGCAATCCTTTCCGAAATTTCCTTTTTCGGACTAAATTTCAGACGTTTGCACTATGAATCTCCTCCCTGCTCGATCTGATGGATCTCGTCCTTCGATGCCTCCGCGAGCGCTGCCTCCTGGAACTCGGGATTGTGCGGCAGATCCATCACGAAACGGTCCGTCCGGTTGAGCAGCGCCCTGCCCTGCTCGAGCTCCATGTCGAAGACGTGACCGCCGCAGGAGCAGGCCTCATCGAGGAAATGGAAGTGCCAGCCCGCTGTGTTCACGCCCTCGAGGTACTGCGGGAAATAGAAGCAGACGAGCGACCCCGTCACGTGCTCAAAGACGAACCGCCGCTCGTCCCGCGCGATAACTTCGGCGAATTTCTGGAACGGAGGCTCCTGCCGCAGCTCTGTGCGCGCGGCGACGCGGCGGAACGCGCCGTCGACGCGGACGATGTAGAGGTAATTCGTTCCGAGCAGCTCCACGCGCTCGTCGAGGAGGCCACGCAGCGCCTCGAGGCTCCCGAGCGCGCCGAGGCGGATCGTGTCGCCTTCCTCTACGAAAGAAACACTTGCGAACGTCACGCGGTCCTCCATCGCCGCAAGGCGCGCGCTACCATCGCCGAGAATCCTGTAGCAGCGATGGTTGAGCAGGACGAGCTCCCCGTCTGCCGCCTCGAACATGCCGAGGCCGATATCTCCGAAGCGCAGCAAGTGCTCTACGGTCGCAGAGCCGTAATAATTCCCCATGATCAGCGACTGCAGCGTCGAAATCTGATAGATGGGCTTTCTCTTCTTCAGGTAGCTGATGGGCGAGGATACGAATCCCATGGAATGCCTCCTTATCGTAAAAGATACAGGCGGCCGTCAGACGCCGCACCGAAATTCCGTCTTTGCACTTTGCGCTGTCGCCATCCAGAGACTGCTCAAAGCATGGTATATTATAGCACGCAGGCAGAATAACTCAAGTTTATTCTGTCTGTATAAAAAAGAAAAACATCCTCATGAGAAAGACAAAGATTTCTCATAAGGATGTTCTCTTCGCATGAAATGATTATAGATCCTATCCGCGCTTACTGCAACCGCTCAAGGGCACGATGAGCGATGTCCTTGCGGAACATCTTGTCCTTGAAGTCGATGGCTGCCACGCCCGCATAGGCCTTCTCCACCGCCTGCCGGACGTCAGGCGCCTCGGCGACGACGCCGAGCACGCGGCCGCCGGCGGTGACGACTTTGCCGTCCTTGGCCGCCGTCCCCGCGTGGAAGACATGCACGCCCTTTGCTGCCGCCTCCGCGAGGCCAGTGATCTCATAGCCCTTCGCATACTTGCGTGGATAACCACCCGAGGCGAGAACGACACAGACGGCTGCGCCGTCGCTCCAACGGATGTCGAAGTCCTTCAGGCTGCCGTCACCGCGCGCACATGCCGTCATGATGTCGACGAGATCGCTCCGCAGGAGCGGCAGCACGACCTGCGTCTCCGGATCGCCGAAGCGTGCGTTAAACTCGACGACGCGCGGCCCATCCTTCGTGATCATGAGACCGGCATAGAGGCAGCCCTGGTACTTGCGCCCCTCTGCCGCCATCGCGCGGATGACCGGCTCGAGGATGGTCTGCTGCACTTCCTTGACGAGCGCCGGCGTCATGACGGGCGCCGGGGCATACGTGCCCATACCGCCCGTATTCGGCCCCTCGTCACCGTCGTAGGCACGCTTGTGATCCTGAGAGGAGATCATCGGCACGATGGTCTCGCCATCGGTGAACGCGAGCAGCGACGCTTCCTCGCCGTCCATGAATTCCTCAATGACGACGCGGCTGCCCGCCTGACCGAACTCCTGATCCTCCATGATCTCCGTGATTGCGCGCAGCGCCTCGTCCTCCGTCATCGCGACGACGACGCCCTTGCCCGCTGCGAGCCCATCTGCCTTGATGACGATGGGCGCGCCCTCCTTGCGGATGTACGCCTTCGCTGCCGCCGCATCGGTGAAGACCTCGTACTTCGCCGTCGGGATGCCATACTTCTTCATGAGTCCCTTGGAAAAGGACTTCGAGCCCTCGAGCTCCGCCGCTGCCTGACGCGGGCCAAAAGCGAGGATGCCCGCCGCCTCGAAGGCATCGATGATGCCGTTCGTGAGCGGCACCTCCGGGCCGACGACGGCGAGATCGATGCCGTGCGCCCTCGCGAAGTCGACGACCGCCGCGTTGTCCTCGATGGAGATGTCCGGCACGCACTCCGCGACCTCCGCCATTCCGGGATTGCCGGGAATGGCATAGAGCTTCTCCGCCTTGGGGGACTGGGCGAGCTTCCACGCGAGCGTGTGCTCGCGGCCGCCGCCGCCAATAACGAGAATCTTCATTGGTCATACCTCCCAAAAAGAAAGGGGCTGCCGAGCAGCCCCTCTGTACCGCCACATATAGATGAAGCGACAGCCTTTATTTTTTCAACTGCTCAGCGAGATAGTGCTGGATCATGTCATCGTAGGCCGCCGTGTGCGCAAACGCCTCCTGGGCGAGTTCCATGCGCGTGCGGTCGTCGACACAGCCATGCTCCTTGACCTGAGCGGCGATGGCGTCATAGCGGTCCGGGTTCGTCACCACCGTGACGAACTTGAAATTCTTCGCCGCAGCGCGCACCATAGCCGGGCCACCGATATCGATATTCTCGATGGCCTCAGCGAGCGTCACGCCAGGTTTCGCGATCGTCTCCTTGAACGGGTAGAGATTCACCGCCACGAGGTCGATGCCCGTGATCTTGTGCTCCTCCATCTCGCGCACGTGCTCGGGGTTGTCGCGCACGGCGAGGATGCCGCCGTGGATGTACGGGTTGAGCGTCTTCACGCGGCCGTCCATGATTTCGGGGAAGCCCGTGACATCGCTCACATAGGTGACGGGGATGCCGGCTTCCTTGATGGCCTTCATCGTACCGCCCGTCGAGACGATCTCGACGCCCGCCTCATGCAGGGCGCGAGCGAAGTCAACGACGCCTGCCTTGTTCGATACGCTGATCAATGCGCGTTTGATTTTCATCGTCTGTTCTCCTTCTCTCTTCTTCTCGTCTGCTCTCGCTGCTCAGGACTCCGCGGGGAGGACGCGGACCTTGCGCCCCTCGACGCGGAGCCTGCCCTCGCAATACCACTCGATGACCTGCGGGTAGAGACGGTGTTCTTCCTCGAGCACACGCGCGCCGAGCGTCTCCTCCGTATCATCATCGAGCACAGGGACTGCCGCCTGCGCGATGATGGGACCGCTGTCCGTTCCCTCATCGACGAAGTGGATCGTGCAGCCGCTGACCTTGACGCCGTAGGCGAGCACGTCGCGGTGCGCGTGGGCGCCCGGGAAACTCGGCAAGAGTGCCGGGTGGATGTTCATGATGCGCCCCGCGTAGGCGCGTACGAAATACGGCGTTAAGATACGCATGAAGCCCGCGAGCACGACGAGCGTCACGCCCGCCCGCTCGAGCTCAGCGATGAGTGCACGCTCAAATGACTCCCGATCCTCATACTCCTTCCGGTTCACGCAGACGGCGGGGATGCCCGCCTCCTGCGCACGCACAAGCGCATAGGCGTCCGGCTTGTCCGCGAGCACGACGCCGATCGCTGCATGCAGCGCGCCGCGCGCCTGCGCGTCGATGATGGATTGCAGGTCCGTGCCGCGGCCGGAGCAGAGCACGCCGAGCACCTGTTTCTCATTCGCCATCGAACACGCCGCCTTTGATGGTCACATCGTGCGAGCCGCGCACCACGCGGCCGATCGAGTAGACCGTCTCGCCCGCGCCCTTCAGGTGCACCTTGACCTTCTCCGCTTCCTCTGGGCTTACGATGAGGATCATGCCGATGCCCATGTTGAACGTGCGGTACATCTCCTGCCAGTCCACGTTGCCCCACTCCTGCAGGAGGCGGAAAATCGTCGGCATCTCCCAGGCGTCCGCGTCGATCTCAACGGCGAGATCGTCAGGCAGCGCGCGCGGAATGTTGTCGTAGAAGCCGCCGCCCGTCACGTGCACCATGCCGTGGAGGTCGAACTTCTCGATGAGCGGCAGGCAGACCTTCGGATAGAGGCGCGTCGGCGTCAGCAGTTCCTCGCCGATGGTCTTCCCGAGTGCCTCGATGTACTCATCGCCCTTCATGCCCTGACGTTCGAAGACGATCTTGCGCACGAGGGAGAAGCCGTTGGAATGAACACCCGTCGACGGCAGACCAAGGAGCACATCCCCCTCGCGCACGCGCGCGCTCGTGATGACCTTGGACTTCTCGACGACGCCGACGGAAAAGCCCGCGATGTCATATTCCCCATCCGGATAGAAGCCCGCCATCTCCGCCGTCTCGCCGCCGATGAGCGCGCAGCCGGACTCCTTGCAGGCGTTCGCGACGCCCTTGCCGACCGCGAGGTAGTCGAGGAAGAAGAGCGGCTCCGCGCCCTGCACGAGGATATCGTTCACGCACATCGCGACGGCATCCTGGCCGACCGTGTCATGCTTGCCGAGCAGGAACGCGATCTTGAGCTTCGTCCCGACGCCGTCCGTGCCGGAGACGAGCACCGGCTCCTTGTATTTCCCCGCCTGCAGTGCGAAGAGCCCGCCGAAGCCGCCGAGATCGCCGAGCACCTCCGGGCGGTACGTCGCGCGCACACTGTCCTTGATGATGCATCTTTATAGGTAAGTTTGTCAGACATTTCATTCCTCCAAAGTCATTGTCCGTTGCTGTCGGCTGCTGCCATTCCTCAGCACTTGCGCTGCTCAAAGACATACTTGCTGTCGCCCGCGGGCTTTTCTCCCTGCGCGACAGGATAGGCACTGTTGAAGCACGCGTAGCACATGTCGTCGGCATGCACGCTATCGACGCACTGCTTGAGCCCTTCGATGCTCAGGAAATGCAGGCCGTCCGCGCCGATGTATTCGCGGATCTCCTCGACGGACTTCGTTGCGGCGATGAGCTCTTTGCGGATGCTCGTGTCGATGCCGTAGAAGCACGGATAGCCGATCGGCGGGCTGCTCACGCACATGTAGACCGCCTTGGCTCCCGCCGCGCGCAGCATCCGCACGATCTTGCCGCTCGTCGTGCCGCGCACGATGGAATCGTCGACCATGATGACACGTTTGCCCTCGACCACGGAGCGGATGGCGTTGAGCTTGAGTTT
Source organism: Dongibacter bovis (assembly GCA_902763085.1). Taxonomy (GTDB): domain Bacteria; phylum Bacillota; class Negativicutes; order Selenomonadales; family Selenomonadaceae; genus Selenomonas_C. The sequence goes on along the minus strand of CACWQW010000010.1, from coordinate 38,910 downwards.
CACCGCCGTATCGCGCGCCTTCTGCGTCGGCTTGATGAACGTGCGGCCGATGTAGCGGTTCTTGATGAGGCCCTCGACGAACGGCAGCCCCGCCTCGTAGGCATAGCCCGTCGCTGCCGTCGTGCCGGAGTCCGGCACCGAGATGACAATATCCCCCTCAAAGCCAGCCTCGCGCGCGAGGATCTGCCCCATCTTGAAGCGCGCTGCATGGACGCTCTGCCCGTCGATGACGGAGTCAGGACGCGCGAAATAGATGTACTCGAAAATGCAGGAGGCGAGCTTCTCCCCCTCGCCGAACATATACGATTTCACGCCATCGTCATCAATGACGACCATTTCGCCCGGCTTGATATCGCGCACGAATTCCGCGTCATTGACATCGAGGCCGCACGTCTCGGACGAAAGGATCCACGTCCCGTCGTCAAGCCTGCCGAGGCAGAGCGGACGGAATCCCTGCGGGTCACGCGCGCCGATGAGCTTGTTCTCCGTCATGATGGTCAGGCAGTACGCGCCCTTGATCTTCTTGAGGCTCTCGATGATACGCTCCTCGATGGACTCTTTGCGCGAGCGCGCGATGAGATTGACAAACACCTCCGAGTCGATAGAGGTCTGGAAGATCGTGCCCTCCTGCTCGAGCTCGTGGCGGATCTCCGCCGCGTTCGTGAGATTGCCGTTGTGTGCAAGCGCGATCTTGCCGCCCGCGTAGTTCACCATGAGCGGCTGCGTATTCGCGAGCAGGCTCGAGCCCGTCGTCGAGTAACGCACGTGGCCGATGGCGATGTACTGGTTCTCCATGTGCGGCAGCTGATGGCGGAAGACCTCATTGACGAGTCCCATGCCGCGCGTGACGTCCATCCACGCGCCGTCCGTGAGCGCGATGCCCGCGCTCTCCTGCCCGCGGTGCTGCAGTGCATACAGGCCGAAATACGTCATCTCCGAGACGTTCTCCGTGCGGGAGTAGACGCCGTAGACGCCGCATTCTTCCTTCCATTTATAGTCCATTTCATACATAGTTGGCTTCGATTCTCCCCGCTCCTTAGAAATCACAGCTGTGCCTTGACACGGGCGGCCTTCTTCTCGACGCCCTCGACCATCTCACCGCGGTAGTCTGCGAGCTTCTTCGCGAGATCCTGGTCGGCGACCGCGAAGATCTGCACGGCGAAGATTGCCGCGTTCTTCGCGCCGTTGATCGCCATCGTCGCCACGGGGATGCCCGACGGCATCTGCACGGTGGAAAGGAGAGCGTCCATGCCGTTGAGCGCCGTCGCGTTGATGGGCACGCCGATGACGGGCAGCGTCGTGTAGCTCGCCACCACGCCAGCGAGATGCGCTGCAGCGCCCGCAGCAACGATGAAGGCGCCGACGCCCTTCCCTGGCGCGGCGAGCACGAAATCGCGTACCTTCGCCGGCGTACGGTGCGCCGACGCCACCTCGACCTCTGCGGCAATGCCGAACTGTTTCAGAAGCTCCACGGCCGGCTTCAAGATCGGCCAATCAGAATCGCTCCCCATGAGAACTGCCACTTTCATGAGACAATCATCCTCCCCAGACTAGAATCTCCAACTGCGCCCCGCCCGTGCGCTGGCACCGCAGCAAAGGCACTCTCGGTTTCATAGATGCACGGCATCCATTTCACATCTTCCATGATAACGGCTATCCCCCTGCCTGTCAACAAAACTACATGTACAAACGTCCACTTTATGGATATCGTGCATCGTACGTGCAGTCAATCCGTCCGAGCAGGCTGCGACTTTCGCTTGCGTCCTTGGGGATTTACATGGCAAGCAGATCATTTGTCCGTGCTCCCGGGATATGTCGCTTCCCTCCGGGGAAACCTGTCGCCCAGCGTCTCAGACCTGGACGACCTCGAGCCCCAGGCGCTTTGCCTTCGCGATGAAATCCGCATCGGCGTATCGGTCCGTCACGATGCCATCGACCTCGTGCAGATCGCAGACCTTGAGGAAAGACGTGCCGCCGATCTTCGTGTGATCGACCGCGAGGATCGTCTTCTTCGCGCGCTCGATGAGCACCTTCTTGAGCGATTGTTCGAAGAAGAGCGCCGACATCACGCCGTCCTCCAGGCTGACTGCCGTCACGCCGAGGAAGGCGATATCGATGCGGAACTGGCGGAGCATGCGTACGGCGAGGTCGCCGAAAAAGCCCTTGGCGCGCGGCTCGTAGATGCCCGAGACGGAAATGAGCTGGATGCTCTTCGCGTTCGAGAGGATGTTGAGCACAGGCAGGGAGTGGGAGAGCACCGCGATGTTCTTCTTTCCGCGCAGCGCATCCGCGATCTCGAGCGTCGTGGAGCCGTTGTCGAGATAGACGGCGCTGCCCTCCGGGATCTGCTGCGCGCAGTACTCGGCGATGGCGCTCTTCTCGCGCCGCATCTGCTTTTCCCGCGCCGTCAGCGCCGGCAGATACGCGCCGCCTTCATTGTAGACGGCGCCCCCATGAACGAGCGTGACGATATCCTCATCAGCGAGCCGCTTGAGGTCGCGGCGGATCGTCATCGCCGAGACGTCGAATTCTCTCGCGAGGCCCTCGATCGTCACGCGATGTTTCTCTTTGAGCGCTTTGAGCACCTGCGCCCGGCGTTCCCTCGTCTGCACGATCTTTCCTCCTGTTCTGAATCTTGTAAGTTCATCTGTGATTTTATCATCTATCTTTTTATTATTTCACAAAACTACGAAAAAACCTCTTTTTCGGTAGAAAATTACAGAATAACGTCTTGCGAAATCATCGCTTCCCACGTAGAATAAAAATCGTCAAAGGGAATATGACGTTAAGCGAATCGCGAGAGCACCTGTTGACCCCTCCTCAGATGCATCTCGATATCTACTTACCGTTATCCTCCATCCCCCTGTAACTTTTGATTCTATTGTGTGTGAGAAAGACCGCCGCAGGTTCCCCCCTGCGGCGGTCTTTCTTTTGCGTGATTGGGATAGACGCGCTATCGCCTCACCCCTGGAACAGGCGCCCGACAAGCCAGAGGAGCCCTGCCGCCACGAAGAGCACGGACAGTACCGGCAGCGCGATGAAGAAGAAGAACACGCCGAGCACGAGGACAGCGGCCACGGCGCCGAGCTTCCACTTCCAATGCGGGCCGAGGAGCTGGCGCAGCACACGGTCCCAAAGGGTTCCCTCCTGCGCCTCGAAGGAAACGTGGACGCGACGGCGCTCAGCGCCCGGCGCCTCATACGCCTGCCCATCCGATGCCTCGTCGATCGTCATGCCTTCGTAGCCCGCGCGTTCCTGCGCCGTCATCACGCGCACGCGCGCTGTCTCCTCTCCCGTCGTCTCGTTTCCCTTCGCTTCCTCTTGCATGCTGCCTCCTCCAGTCTTTTCAAAACGCTTGCAATCTTCTATAATGGACCTATCTCCCAAAAGGCAGGGTTCCCACTATGAATCTATCATCTTCCACTGAAAAAATACTGATGGCCACCGCCCTCGTCTTCGCTTTCGCCGTCTGCATCATCGGCGGCATCTCCGTCTCCGTCACGAACCAGGGGCGCGTGATCCTCGGCGTCCAATCGGGCGGGCAGACGCTCGCGGGCATGACGGAGGATGAGGTCCGGCGCTTCTTCCTCGAGAAGGCGCGCGCCAGGATGAAGAAACCTGCGCTCGCCGTGACGTACGGTGCACAGCACTGGGACATCCAGGCAGCGGACATCGACCTCACGCCTGCCGTGGAACAGGCCGTGAGCGAGGCCTACGGCTGCGGACGCCAGGGGAATCTGCTCGAGAACACGCTCACGCAGATGCGCGTCGCGCTCTTCGGCAAGGACATCGCGCTCAGCGGCACCTACAGCGACGAGAAACTGCAGGCGAAGCTCCAGGCCATCGCCGCCTCGCTCGCGCGCGCCCCCAAAAGCGCAAGTCTCACGCTCTCACCGCAGGGCAATGTCGAGCGCCATGCGGCGCACACGGGCCGCACCGCCGACGCCGCGGCGCTTCGCGATGCGGTCGCACCGAAGCTCACGGCGCTCGCGCTGACCGTGCGCGCGGAGATCCCCGTTGCTGAGACACCGCCACCCGTCACGGACGACGACCTCGCCGCCATCGACGGCGTGCTCGCGCGCTACGAGACGCACTACAGCCCCGGCAGCCGCGGGCAGAACATCGCGATCGCCGCGGGCAAGCTCAGCGGCAGCCTCGTAAAGCCAAACGGCATCTTCTCCTTCAACGATACCGTCGGCGCACGCACGGCAGCCGCCGGCTACCGCATCGCCGGCGTCATCCTCGACGGGCAGCTCGCTGACGGCATCGGCGGCGGCGTCTGCCAGGTGAGCTCCACGCTCTACAATGCGATCCTGCTCGCCGGCCTCACGCCGACGGCGCGCACGTCGCATGCGCTGCCCTCCGCCTACTGCCCGCCCGGGCTCGACGCCACCGTCGCCGACGGGCAGATCGACCTGCAGTTCCGCAATCCGCTCGCCCACAGCGTCTATCTCCTCACGAGCGCCGATGGGCACACGCTCACGGTCTACGTGCTCGGCACGCGCGCCGACCTCGGCGGCAAGACGATCCAGCTTGAGAGCGACGGCGGCCGCCTGCACCCGAGCGTCTATCGCCTCTACCTCGCGGGCGGACAGGTCGTCGAGCGCGAGTTCCTGCACACGGACAGCTATTCCACCTGAGCGCTGCCAGCCGGCACGCACTCCTAAAGCGCAGGCTCAGCCGTTGATCTCCCGGATTACGGCTTTCTCGTCTTTGCCGAGCACCCAGCCGAGCACCTTCGCCTCCGCGTAGAGCATTGAGAGCTGCTCGTGGTTCGGTGCATCCATCTTGCGCAGGTCCTGATACTGCTGCCGCTTGAGGTTGTAACGCGCCGTCACCTCCGGCAGGCTGCGCGGTTTCGCGTAGCTCCGTGCATTGTAGTGTGCGAGCAGTTCCCTCGTCTGATCATCCATCGTACGTCTTCCTTTCTTACGGGAGCACGGGCCAAACCGCACGTGCGGCTCCAGCAGCGCTCCCTCATCGAGCCGACAACATCGCGTTGCCGGTTTTTCTTTTTATATCTTCTCCATCCGGAGGGAAACTCCTGCCTCAGCCGTAGACCTTGCCGCGCAAGAACGCGGCGACTGTCCGGTCATAGAGCTCCGGCTCCTTCTGCGACGCCGCCGAATGGATGGCGCCCGGCACCAGCAGGAGCTTCTTCTCCGACGTGCACGCGGCGTAGAGCGTCTCCGCCATCGCCGGCGGCACGAGCGTATCGGCGGTCCCGTGGATGAAGAGCATGGGCACGCGCGCGTGGCGCACCGCCATGAGGGGCGACGCCTCGCGCAGGGAAAAGCCCGCGCCTTGCTCACAGCGCCAATCGAGCAGGTTCATGCCCGGGAACGACGGCAGGCGGAACGACGCCTCCATCTGATACGCGAGCAGGTCGTAGGCACTCGTATAGCCGCAGTCCTCGACGACGGCTTTCACCTGGCTCGGCAGGGCCTCCGAAGCGCCTGCCATCATGACGGACGCCGCCCCCATCGAGACGCCGTGCAGCACGATGCGGGCGTCGGCGTTGCGCGCGGCGATCTCCTGCGCCCAGCCGACGAGGTCGCCGCTCTCCCGCAGCCCCATCGTCACGAATTTCCCCTCGCTCTTGCCGGAGCTGCGCAGATCCGGCGTGAGCACGTCATACCCCTGCGCGAGATAGTGGGCGGCGAGATAATAGGAGTTCTCCTGCGTGCAGCCGTAGCCGTGCGCGATGATGACCCAGTTCCCGTGCGGGCGCGCGGGACGGAAATGCGTCGCCACGAGGTGGAGGCCATCGGCAGAGACGAGGTTCCACTCCTCGCTCGGCGCGTCCGGCCGCGTGTAGTGCGCAGTGCCGGGCGGTATGAGGAGCGCGTAGGCGCGCGGCGGTGCCTGCGGATCTTCCAGAGAGCCGCGCACGAGCCCGAAGCCCACGAGGTAATCGCCGACATAGCAGCCAGCCGCCACGATGGAGACGGCGAACGCGAGCAGTGACGTCAGCACAAAGGTCACGATGATTTTCTTCAAAAAAAGCCTCCTCTCAGCAGGAGTATATCATCTCCCGCTGAAAAGAGGCTGGGGTTTCGAATCGATAAGGGAGGCAGATGCGATCAGCCCTCGACGGCCTGCTGCGCCCTGCGCACCTTCGCCGCGACGCCCTTCATCTTCTCCGTCGAGACGGAGCAGGCGGCGATGCGCACGCCGAGCTTCAGCGGCACGGCAAAGACGAGGTCCTTGTGCAGCTCATCGCAGACCGCGCCCGGATCCTTCGCCGGCACGGAGAGGAAGAAGCCGCCCTTGTACGGCAGTGCATTGAGTCCGCACGCCTTCGCTTCCTGCATGAAGATGTCGCCGCGGTGCTGGATGAGCTTATAGAAATCATCGCGCTCCTTCTCGAACTGCGCGAGCGCCGCCTTGTCCTGCTGGATGCGCGTCAAGAGCGTCATCGCGCCGCGGTTGATGTTCGACCATGTCGCGCGGCTCGTGTACTTGTTGATCTCCTTGAACTCGTCGATGACCGCCTGGCTCGAGGAGACGGCGATGATCGCACCCGTGCGCTGACCGTACATCGTATAGCCCTTCGACATGGAGAAGGAGAACATGATGAGCACGTTGTCCGGCAGACCCGCGAACTTGTCCATGAAGGCGCGCGTCTCGTTCTTCTCCCCCGCGTAGTCGATGTAGGCGATGTCGACGAGGATGCTCATCTTCTTGCCCTTCGCCGCGTATTTCTTCGTGAGCGCGAGCACGCTGTCCCAGTCCTCTTCCGTGAGGCTGAAGCCCGTTGGGTTGTGCGCCGGCGTGTTGATGATGACGAGCAGGCTGTCCTGCTCCTTCATGATCTCGTCCACCTTCGCCGTATAGGCGGCGATGTTGAACTGCTGCTTCTCGTCAAACAGCGTGTAATTCGCGAGCTTGCAGCCGCACTCGTTGCAGATGACGTTGTACGTGCCCCAGAACCAATCGGACGTGAGAACATACGTCCCGCGCTCGGCGTAGTTCGCGACCGCATGGTGGATGGCGCCCGTGCCGCCCGCCGTCGCCACGGCGCCCATGTACCCTTCGGGCTTATGGTCGGCAAACGTGAGGTCGATGACGGCGTCGAGATAAGCCGGCAGACCAGAAATTGGAGCGTAGGCGATGATGTCCTCCATCGGCAGCGAGCGATAGACACGCTCCATCGTCGGCAGGCAGGCAAGTTTCCCCTCATCGTCGATCATCGTGCCGATCGTCGCATTCGTGACCTTGTCCGCGCCGTATTTCGCCACCGCTTCACGGCAGGCGGCACTCGCACCGAAAATCGCATCCTTGAGTCTCTTGTCCCTTGCATGGGATGCAGCCATACTCTTCGTCATCTGATAACTCCTCCTTAATCTCAACTTTCCTTATCATACGCCATAACAGTACGACTGTCCATATCGTCAACGGGATGTATACAAAATTCTTCTACCATATCACAAGCTCAAGATCTGCCTCAGGACTCCTTCTTGACAGCGATGCTCACATTGACCTCTGGATTCGTCACGGTCACGCCGCTCGGGAGGTGGAGCTTCACCGTGAACTTCTTGGACTCCGTCAGCGAACTGAGGTCGATCTCCTCCGTGTCGACGGCGCTTACACCTTCGAGCGTCTTGGCCTCGCCGGCGATCTCGATCTTCATGGGATCGGTCCGCACGTCACCGAGCGTCAGCCCTGACGGCAAGCTGCCCTTAAACACGGGATGGATCGTGACGATCTTCTTCGTGAGGCCGCGCGCGAGCTGCACGGAGACCTCCATGGACGCGGGCACGACCTTGACGCCCTGCACCTCGCGCCCATCTGCATTGAGCGCTGCGAGCGGCACCTGCAGGTCGAAATCGTTCTGATTCCCAGAGAGACCGACGTAGCCGACGACGCGCACGACGCTCTCGACGGCCGACTGCGGTCCCTCGATCGTGACGACGGGCGACGTCTGCGTGACCTTCGCCACCGTCGTCCCCGGTGCGGAGGAACCCGTCACAATGATGTCGGCGTGCACCTGCTTCTCTATGATCTTGTCGAGGTGGAACTCCACGCTCTCAGGCTGCACCTCGACGAGCTCAAAGCCCTGCGGCAGCGCCGTCTGAACCTTGTAGGACTGCGTGCCGTCCTCCGCCCCGCCGAGATCCACGTAGGCGCGGAAATCCTCCGCCGTCGCGGAGACGAAGAGGGAGCGCGGCCCGCGCACGCGGATCTTGACCGTATCCTCGATCTTCGTGACCTTGTATCCCTCGGGACTATTGACGACGGCGAGCGGTACCGTGAACGTGCTCTCGATGGAGGGATTCTGCTCGTTCATCACGACGACCCAGAGCACGACCGCCACGCCGAGCGCCACGATCTTCGCCGGCAGGTTGCGCCGGAAGATGCTGTTGATACGACTCATCATTTCTTGTGCCTCCAGTTCTCCCACATCTCACGCAGCCCCTGCTTGGGGGAGGAGAAGGCGGGCTCGAGGATGGCCTTGAGCGTCTCCGTATCGAGATGGCGCATGATGTGCCCGTTCTCCGCGACGGAGATCGTCCCCGTCTCCTCGCTCACAACGACGATGAGCGCATCGCACTGCTCAGAAAGGCCGATGGCGGCGCGGTGGCGCGTGCCGAGCTCCGTCGAAAGCGACCGGTTCTCCGTGAGCGGCAACAGGCACCCCGCCGCGATGAGGCGATTGCCGCGGATCACAGCAGCGCCATCGTGCAGCGGCGTGTTGGGGATGAAGACGTTGAGCAGGAAATCCGCCGTGATGAGCCCGTCGATCTGGATGCCCGTCGCGCTGATGTCGTTGAGTCCCATCTCGCGCTCGATGACGAGCAGGGCACCCGTCTTCGTGGAGGAAAGCGTCCGCACGGCACGCGCGAGCTCATGCACGACTGAGCGCGCCTGCTCATCGTCGAGCAGGGAGCCGTTGCCGAGGAAGCGCCCCTGCCCGAGATGCTCGAGCCCGCGGCGCAGCTCCGGCTGGAAGACGATGGGGAGCGCGACGAAGATGAGCGTCACCGCCTTCTGCAGGAGCCAGGAGATGACGTGCAGCTCCAGCCAGTTGCAGACGAGCGTCACGCCGAGCAGCACGAGAAGTCCCTTGACGAGCGTGATTGCCCGCGTATCCTGCAGCATCTCATAGATCTTATAAAGGATGATGGCAACGATCAGGATATCGACAATATCGAGCAGGCCGACCGTCGAGAGGATCCCCCGTATCTGCAACGGCATCTGTGGAAATTGAAAATCGATCGGCATAAGCAAGACCCCTTACTGCGAGTAAAACCCTTTTCCTATTTTATTCTCGCCACTTTCGCTAAAATCCTTGTTTTCCAGAGAAAAAACTGAACCGCAAAAGATCCCGAGGCATGCCCCGGGATCTTTCTTCACAAAATGGAATTATTTGACTTCGTGCACCCAGCCTGCAGGGCCCTCGATCTGGCCGAGCTGGATGCCGCGCAGCGTATCGTAGAGCTTCTGCAGGACTGGCCCCATCTTCTCCATGCCGCTTGCGATATTGATGACCTTGTCGTGATCGACGACCCTGCCCACGGGGCAGATGACCGCCGCCGTGCCGCAGAGGCCGGCTTCCGCGAAGTCCGCCACTTCCGTGAGCTTCACGGGGCGATGCTCGACCTTCATGCCGAGCATGTCCGTCGCGATCGTCACGAGGGAACGGCGCGTGATGGACGGCAGGATGGAGTCGGACTTCGGCGTTACGAGCGTGCCGTCTTTCTTGACGAAGAGGAAGTTCGCGCCGCCCGTTTCCTCGACGTACGTGCGCGTCGCCGGGTCGAGGAACATATTCTCGTCAAAGCCGTTCGTATGCGCCGTGATGTAGGCGTGGAGGCTCATCGCGTAGTTGAGGCCCGCCTTGATGTGGCCCGTGCCGTGCGGGGCAGCGCGGTCGAAATCGCTCACGCAGATCGTGATGGGCTTTACACCGTTCTTGAAGTAGGAGCCGACCGGCGTGCCGAAGAGGCGGAACTGGTACTCATCGGACGGCTTGACGCCGATGACCGGACCGGAGGCGAAGAGGTAGGGGCGCAGGTAGAGCGCGCCGCCCGTCTCGAACGGCGGAATCCAATCCTTGTTCGCCGCGACGACCTGATCGACAGCCTCCAGGAACATCTCTTCGGAGACCGGGGGCATCTCGAGGCGCTTCGCGGAGTCGATCATGCGCTTCGCGTTCATGTCCGGACGGAACGTCACCGTGCGGCCGTCCTCGGTCTTGTACGCCTTGAGACCCTCAAAGACTTCCTGGCAGTACTGCAGGATGCCGGCGCATTCGTTGAGCGTGACGTTCGGATCGTCCGTGAGGCCGCCCTTGCCCCATTTGCCGTCCTTGTAGTTCGCCACGTAACGCTTCGAGATCGGCTGGTACGCAAAGCCCAGTTTTGACCAATCGACATTCACCTTTGCCATAAAAATTGCCCCTTTTCGTTACATATCTTCCCGGATGCGAATGACTGGCATCCGATCCGCTAAAGTGATTCCTATTCTAATCCTACGTCTTCTGATTGTCAAGTTGTAAACGCATTCTCCTTGCGTCCGAAGGTGTCTCACGCCATCTCTGCCTGCAGGTGGCGCAGTTTCACGAGGGCGCGCGGCAGCTCCGCGAGCACGTCGGTGGCGATGAGGCCCTCGCCCTCGCGAGACGCCGCAAGATCGCCCGCGAGGCCGTGCAGGTAGACGCCGGCGAGCGGCGCGAGGCCGCTCTCTGTCTGGCGCATGATCCCTGCGATCGCACCGGCGAGCACGTCGCCGCAGCCAGCCGTCGCCATGCCGGGATTTCCCTTCGTCGTGAAGAAGACCTCGCCGTTCGGATAGGCGATGAGCGTGCACTCGCTCTTCGCCGCGATCACGCATTGCAGGCGGTCCGCCGCCTCCCGCACGCTGGCGAGCAGGGCGCCGCGGAGCTCTTCGATCGTCTTGCCGAGCAGGCCCGCGAGCTCACCGAGGTGCGGCGTCAGGACGGGCACCTGCTTGCAGCGCGGCAGATCCTTGAGATGCCCGCGGAACGCGTAGACCGCATCCGCATCGAGCACGAGCGGCATCTCGACATAGGTGGCGAACTTGCGCACCATCTCGCCCGTCGCCTCCGCCCTGCCGAGACCAGGCCCCAGGAGCACCACGTCCTTGCCACCTGAGAGCTCGAGCAAGCGGGAGAGCGCCTCATCGCCGCCCATGACGCCCGGCGCACATTCCGGCACGGGGACGGTCATGACCTCTGTCGTCTTCATCTCCATGAGGTCTGCGAGGCTCTCCGGCACGGCGAGCGTCACCATGCCGGCGCCGACGCGCAGCGCCGCGAGAGAGGCGAGGTACGCCGCGCCCGTCATGCCGCGGGAGCCCGCGACGACGAGGATTCGCCCGCACGTCCCCTTGTGCGCGTCGAGCGCGCGCAGCGGCAGGAGCGTGGCGGCGAGCGCATCGTCGAGCAGCGTCTGCCGCATCTCCTTTCCCTCGAGCAGCGCGAGCGGCAGGCCGATGTCATCGACGAGCAGCTTGCCTGTCGACGCCGCGCCGGGGCAGAGGAAATGCCCCACTTTCGGCAGGCCGAGCGCGAGCGTCGCCGCCGCCTGGATCGCGACGGTCGAGACCGCCCCGGTATCCGCTGCGACCCCCGAGGGGATATCGATGGAGACCACGGGCTTGCACTGGCTGTTCACGAGCTCGATGAGCCTCAGCACGGGCTTGCGGAGCTCGCCGCAAAAGCCCGTGCCGAGCACGCCGTCAAGCACGGCATCCGCGAAGCGCAGGGAGACCGTCAGGCGGTCCCAGACGCGGTCGCTGTCGAGCTCGTGGATCTCCATGCCCATCTTCTTGACCGTAGCGAGGTTCGCCTCAGCGGCAGGCGTGCGGTGCGCCGGATCACCGATGCAGAAGATCTTCAGGCGCACGCCCAGGTTCGCGAGATGCCGCGCCGCCGCGAAGGCATCTCCACCGTTGTTGCCCGTGCCTGCGAGCACGATGACGCTCTTGCCCGCCGCGGGCTTCCCGAGGAGCTCTTCGACGGCCTCCGCCGCCCGATGGCCGGCGTTCTCCATGAGGACCGCCGTCTGCAGGCCGTACTCCTGCGCCGCCTTCCGGTCGATGCCCCGCATTTCCTCAGCAAGTGATATTTTCATGCCTTTCCCTCCATCACGCATTGCGCCGTCGCGTATTCCCGCGCATGGCTCAGAGATATCTCCACGCGCTCGATGCCCTTCTCCCGCGCGAGTTCGGCAAAATAGCCGGACAATCGCACCCTGGGGCACCCGAGCGCATCCGGCAGGATCTCGATGTCCTGCAGCGTCCCCTCGCGAAGGCCCGTCCCAAATGCCTTGAGCACCGCCTCCTTGCCTGCGAAACGCGCCGCATACGACGCTGCCCGCGCTGCGCCGCGCTGCTCGCAGTAGCTGCGCTCTGCCGGCGTGTAGACGCGCGCGCGGAAGCGAGGGTTCTCGATGGCCTTGCGCACACGATTGATTTCTACAATGTCTGTGCCGATTCCTGCTAGCATCGTCTCTCCTCCTCTCCTCTTTTCACATATACGGCAGGGGCGATGAAAAGAAAAAGGACTGCGCACAAGTCGTTCCCCTGTGCAGCAGTCCCCTGATTGCCACTTGAACGCATGGATGAGATCGCCGCTGCAATCCATCCGCGCCCCTCAGAATGTCGTCGTCGTCACATGCGAGCCATCCGCCACCGCGGCGTTCGGCACTGCACCGCCCGTGCTCGCCGGTGCGGCATCTCCCGTGTCCTTGTTCGGATTCGTGCCGCTCTCATTCGGATTGAAGCGGAGATTGCGCGCGATGAGGATCTCGACGCGGCGATTCTTCGTCCGCCCCTCCTCCGTGCTGTTATCCGCGATCGGCCGGTACTCACTGTAGCCGATGGCGCTGAAGCGCTGCGGCTGGAGCTTCGGATTGATTGAGAGCAGGTACTTCATGAAGTTGAGCGCGCGCTGCGAGCTGAGCTCCCAGTTCGACGGATACTGCGCGCTGCTGATCGGCACGTTGTCCGTGTGACCGGAGATGACGACGCGCTCCGGGATCGAGGCGAGCAGTCCCGCGACGACGGGGCCGATGTTCTGCGCCTGCCCGACGAGCTCCGCCGAGCCCGAGGGGAAGAGCGCTTTCTCCTTGATGCGGATGAGCAGACCATCCTCCGTGAGCTCCGTCGAGAGCTGGTCGGAGAGCTGGTTCTGATCGATGTACTCATCCATCTCTTTCTTCGCCTGCTCGAGCGACTGGTTCTCCTGGATGTAAGCGGAGTTGCCGAGGTCTTCGTCCGACGGCATCTCCGCGCGGCGCCCAGGATTCGGTCCCATCTTGTCAAACATCGACGGGCCGCCCATATTGAAGGCCGAGCTGAACGCCTGCGCGAGGTCCGATACCTTCTTCTGGTCCGTCTGCGAGATGGCGAAGAGCGAGATGAAGAGCGCCAAAAGGAGCGTCATGAGGTCAGAGTACGGCAGAAGCCAAGCCTCGCCGGCCTCTTCCTCTTTTTTCGGGCCACGTTTCTTGCGAGCCATGCAATCACTCCTTCTTCACATTTTCGCGTTCCGACTGCGGGATGAAGACCATGAGCTTCGCCTCGATCGCCGTCGGCGAATCGCCTGCCTGCAGGGAGAGGATGCCCTCGATGATCATGCGCTTCTCGCTGACCTCCTCCTCCGAGAGCAGTTTCAGCTTGTTGGCGAGCGGCAGCCAGAGGACGTAAGCAGTGAAGATACCGAGGATCGTCGCGACGAACGCTGCGGCGACCGCGTGACCTAATTTATTGATATCATCGAGGTTGCCGAGCGCCGCGATGAGGCCGACGACGGCGCCGAGGACGCCGAGTGTCGGCGCGTACGTGCCCGCCTGTACGAGCATCGAGCGTCCCGTCGAGTGGCGCTCCTGCATGACCGCAAGCTCCGCATCGAGCACGTCGCTGACGAAGTCGGGGTCCATACCGTCGATGACCATGTTGAGTCCCGTCCGGAAGAAGGGATCATCGATATCGGAGACCTTGTTCTCGAGGGCGAGGATACCCTCGCGCCGCGCAATCTGCGACAGCTCGACGAAGAGCTGCAGCAGCTCCGACTTCTCATGCGTCGCGGACTTATGAATCGTCATCTTGAGGATCTTCGGCAACGTTTTCAGTTCATCCATGCGAAACGCGTTGAACAGGCAGGCGACCGTACCACCGATGATGATGAGGAATGCTGCCGGATTGTTCAAGGCGCTCAGCGGAGCTCCCTTCAAGACCATGCCAAAGAAAATGCAGAAAAATCCCAGGCACAAGCCAATGATTGTCGAAATTTCCAAATACAAGACCCCCTATATCCATCCTTGTGTCTTCTCCGCTCGTCTTAGTATAACATTCCCCGCCAAAAAAGGAAATCCTACTTTTGGTGAGAAATTTTCCTCATTCCGTAGTCAATAATTTTGCTTTATTTTATCATATTCCCCCTTCATCTATGGTATAATACCTTGAGATAAGTGAAATTTATAGAGAAAGAAGCGATCGCATGGAATTACGTCAACTCGAATATTTCCAGATGGCGAGCCGACTGCGCAACATCACGCGCGCTGCCGAACGCCTGCGCGTCTCGCAGCCGAACATTACCGTCGCCATCAAGAAGCTGGAGGCGGAGCTCGGCATCCAGCTCTTCGACCGCAGCCAGAAGCAGCTCGCGCTCACGCCGGAGGGCGCCGTCTTCCTCAATCGCATCGAGCTCGCGCTGCGGAACATCCAGGACGCCGTGCTCGAAGTCAACGATTACAAGCAGCTCCAGAAGGGCACGATCAAGATCGGCATCCCGCCGATGATGGGCGCCTACCTCTTCCCGAAGATCTTCTCGAGCTTCCAGAAGAAGTACTCTCATCTCGACATCTACCTGCACGAGGAAGGCTCCATGTCGATCCGCGAGCAGCTCGAGCGCGATGAGCTCGATTTCGGCATCATCATCATCTCCGGCGCCTCGCACAACCTGCAGCTCCTGCCGATGACGACGAGCCAGATCGTCGCCTGCGTGCCGGAGAGCAGCGCCCTCGCCAAGAAGGCATGCCTCACGAAGGAAGACATCGCCGCCTCCAACGTCATCATGCTCAAGGAGGGCTCCTTCCTGCGCCAAACGATCCTCGGCAGGCTCAAGGAGGACAACATCGCGCCGAACATCGTGCTCGAGTCGAACCAGGTCGTCACGATCAAGGGGCTCGTCGCAAGTGGTGTCGGCATCTCGTTCCTCCTCGACATGGTCCTCGAGGACGCGCCCGGCGTCAAGGCGATCCCGCTCGCCGATCCGATCTTCGTCGACGTCGGCCTCGCCTGGAAGAAAGACCGCTACATCTCCAAGGCAGCGCAGTCCTTCATCGACTTCTGCAAGGAGACGCTCAAGGCGCGCGAAGCCACGGACACGGGCAGCGCCCGCGCGTAAAAGAAAAAATGAAAAGCTGTGCCTGACACCACCGATCGTGGCGTCAGGCACAGCTTTTTCATGTTTGATCTGGCAAGGGAAAGGTTCTCTTCCCCTCCCCGCCGCTCAGGCTTTCTTGAACGTGAACGCGCCGTTCTCGTAGCTCATGTTCACCGTGTCGCCTTCGCCGACGGTGCCGCCGATGATCTCCCTGGAGAGCGCCGTCTCGACTTTGTGCGAGAGCAGCCGGCGCAGCGGACGCGCGCCGAAGTTCGGATCGAAGCCCTGCTCGGCGAGCGCCGTGAGCGCGGCATCGTCCCAGGTGAGCGTGATTTTCGTCTGCCGCTCCATGCGCGCATTGAGTCCTTTGAGCAGGATGGCGGCGATGTCCTTGACCTGCTCCTTCGCGAGCGCCTTGAAGACGATGATGTCGTCGACGCGGTTGAGGAACTCGGGGCGGAAGTAGTCCTTGAGAATGCCCTTCACGGCCGTCTTCGCTTCCTCGTAGTCCTTGTTAAGGATCTCCTGCGAGCCGAGGTTGCTCGTCATGATGATGACGGTATTCTTGAAGTTCACGACGCGGCCCTTGCCGTCCGTGAGGCGTCCGTCGTCGAGGATCTGGAGCAGGACGTTGAAGACGTCGCGGTGCGCTTTCTCAATCTCGTCGAGCAGGATGACGCTGTAGGGACGGCGGCGCACGGCCTCCGTGAGCTGACCGCCTTCATCGTAGCCGACGTATCCCGGAGGCGCGCCGATGAGGCGCGAGACGCTGTGCTTCTCCATATATTCGGACATGTCGATGCGGATCATGCTGCGCTCGTCGTCGAAGAGTGCCTCGGCGAGCGTCTTGGCGAGCTCCGTCTTGCCGACGCCCGTGGGACCGAGGAAGATGAACGAGCCGATCGGACGGTTCGGGTCCTTGATGCCCGCCCGCGCGCGCAGGATCGCATCGCTGACGGCGCGCACAGCCTCGTCCTGACCGACGACGCGCTCGTGCAGTACCTGCGGCAGGTGCAGGAGCTTCTCCCGCTCGCCCGTGAGCATCTTCGTGACGGGGATGCCCGTCCAGCGCGAGACGACGCTCGCGATGTCTTCCTCGCCGACCTCCTCTTTGAGCAGGCGCTGGTCTTTCGACTTCTTGTTGATCTCGGCTTCCTGCTCCTCAAGCTGTTTCTGCAGCGCGGGCAGCTTGCCGTATTTGAGCTCAGAGAGCTTGTTGAGGTCGTAGGCGCGCTCGGCGGCTTCCATCTCGCCGTTCACAGCGTCGATCTCCTTCTTGATGGCGCGCACGCGCAGGATGCCCTGTTTCTCTTTCTCCCAGGCGGACTTGAGCTCCGTTTCCTTCGCCGTGAGCTCCGCCTTCTCCTGCTCGAGCTTTGTCAGACGCTCCTTCGAAGCCTCATCGGTCTCTTTCTTGAGCGCCTGCTCCTCGATGGTCAGCTGCATGAGTTTGCGGCGCACCTCGTCGAGCGGCGCCGGCATGGACTCGATCTCCGTGCGCAGCTTCGCCGCCGCCTCATCGACGAGATCGATGGCCTTGTCCGGCAGGAAGCGGTCGGAGATGTAGCGGTCGGAGAGCGTCGCCGCCGCCACGAGCGCCGCATCGCGGATGCGGACGCCGTGATGGACTTCGTAGCGCTCCTTGAGACCGCGCAGGATGGAGATGGTGTCCTCCACGCTCGGCTGGTCGACCATAACGGGCTGGAACCGACGCTCGAGCGCCGCGTCTTTCTCGATGTACTTGCGGTACTCGTTGAGCGTCGTCGCGCCGATGCAGCGCAGCTCGCCGCGCGCGAGCATCGGTTTCAGCAGGTTGCCCGCATCCATCGAACCCTCGGCAGCGCCAGCGCCGACGACCGTGTGCACCTCATCGATGAAGAGCAGGATCTGCCCATCGGACTTCACGATCTCATTGAGCACGGCCTTCAGACGTTCCTCGAACTCCCCGCGGAACTTCGCGCCCGCAACGAGCGAGCCCATGTCGAGGGAGTAGAGCGTCTTGTTCTTCAGTGACTCCGGCACATCGCCCGCGACGATGCGGCGGGCGAGCCCCTCGACGATCGCCGTCTTGCCGACGCCTGGCTCACCGATGAGCACCGGGTTGTTCTTCGTGCGCCGCGAGAGGATCTCGATCGTGCGGCGGATCTCCTCGTCGCGGCCGATGACCGGATCGAGCTTGCCCGCACGCGCCGCCGCCGTGAGGTCGCGCCCGTATTTCTCGAGTGACTTATAGCCCTCCTCCGGGTTCTCGCTCGTGACATTCTGCTTGCGGTTCTTCTTGATCGAGCTCTGGATGTTGCTCTTCGTGAGCTTGAAGTCGCGGCAGATGGACTGGACCTCCTCGCTGCCGTCCGTCGCGAGCGCGAGCAGCAGGTGCTCCGTGCTCACATAATCGTCCTTCATGATCTGCGCGTATTCCTGCGCTTTCGCGAGCACGCGCACCATATCCATGCCCATCGCGAGGCGGTCCTGCCCCTTGACGCTCGGAATCTTCGCGAGCTCCTGCTCAAGCCGCGAGCGGAGCATGCCGAGGTCGACGTTGCAGTCATCGAAAATCGTCTGCAGCAGCCCCTCCGGCTCCTTCGCGAGTGCGAGCAGCGCGTGGAGCGACGTGATCTCCTGGTGGTAGCGCAGCGCCGCCGTCTGCTGCGCGGCCTGCAGCGCGGCGAGCGTTTTAGCAGTATATTTTTCTTCTCCCATCATAAATCCCTCCTGAGCAGAAGTTGTTTCCTTTTTTCTTTCTGCCTCTATTATACACGCAAAGGTCAAAATGTCAAACATTATTTTGATTTTTTGACCTTTATAGCGAACTTTTTTCGCCGGAACGCCCGAGGAGCGCAAGGTGCAGGCACAGCCTGATCGGCTGGACGTACGGTAAGACGAGGCACGACGTCCGTAAATGGCCGTTTGTTCCTATCGTCTTATTTGACGAGATGCAGCGACGCTGAAGCCGAAGGTTGGCGTCCTGCGGCCGCCGCTTGGTTTTCCCGCTGCACGAGATGCAGGGACGGGCGCTTCTTCTGCGTGTCCGTTCGCGCGAGCAGGTCCGCGAGGTCGAGATCTGCGAGGCAGGACGAGAGGTAGCCGCCACGCCATGCCTGGCGGAGGCGCAGCTCCACGAGGTCTGCCGCCGCCTTCGCGAGCGGCAGCAGCCCCTCTGCCGCCCCGCCCGCCTCCGCGAGGCGATACCGCACGAGGAAGCGCTCCGTCCGCCCGTGGAAATACGCCGCGCGCAAGCGTTCCATGAAGCGCACGCGCGCCCGGCGGATGAGGCTCTCGAGCCGCGCGTTCTCGTATCGTTTCCTCATCGTCTCGCCTCCCCCATCGATCCGTTCCCATCCCTTTCTCTATCTTTTCGACACAGTGCAGGAAAACTCCTCGTCCCGCAGCCTCTCAACTTAGAGCGAGGTCACAAAAATGACATCCGTTGCCATCTATGATAGAATGAAGCAGAAATCGCATGGACAGGAGGAAGATTTTCATGCAGAAACATTTGATGACGGCAGCGCTGCTCGCCGCAATCCTCTCGCTGGGCACGGCGTCAGCGCCCGCTGCCGCAGCGGAGAACACAGCGGCGGAGGCCGCGGCGGTGCTCTCGCAGACGACGGATGATACAGGGGCCCTGCTGCAGGGCACGCAGGCGGAAGCGTCCCCTGCAGCCAAGCAGGCCGCCACCGGGAAAGAGGAGATCCCGAATCCCCTCGTCCCCTACAGCTCCTACGACGAGATGTGCTCTGTCCTCGGCTTCCGCCCGCTGATCCTGCCGCAGAGCGCCGGCTACGAGCTCACAGAGGCCTTCGTCATCGACGGCACGATGAGCGACCTGCGCTACACCTCACGCTACGGGCTGCCGGCGCAGCGCGCGCAGATTACGGTCCGCACGGCGCGCAAGGAGAGCGTCAAGGGCAGCGACACCGCGACGGACGCGACGGCGGTCTCCAGCATCTACTCCGTGGACTGGCAGCCGGTGCAGCAGATGGGAAAGAGCTTGCTGCTCGCCCAGGTCAGACCGAGCGAATACGCCGCCTGCTGGACGCAGGGAGGCTACATCTTCACCTGCACCGGCCGCGGCCTCAACCGCTGGGATTTCCTCTACATCGTCACGAGCAATCTCATCGATCTCACGGAACACTATTATACGGACATGGCGACCGCACAGTGACACCTGTTATCACTTGCTCCGATCACAAGAACGCCCCGCTGCTTCCAGTTGGATGCAACGGGGCGTTTCTCTATTTCCTATCGTGTTCAGTTCTTCGGGAAGAACTCATCGTGGATGGCGTTGACGGCCTCCTTGAGCTCCGAGCCCTTGACGAGGCAGCTGATGCTGATCTCCGACGTGCTGATGATGTCGATGTTGATACCCGCACGCGAGAGCGCGCCGAACATGCGCGCCGCCGTGCCCGGGTTGCCGAGCATGCCTGCGCCGACGATGGAGACCTTCGCGACGTCCTCCTCGACGAGGACCGCGATGGCGTTGAGCTTGTCCGCGACCTTGTCGACGACTTTCTTCGCCTGGCTGAGGTCGTCGGCAGCGACCGTGAAGACCATGTCCGTGACGTTCTTCTCGATGTTGCGGATGCTCTGCACGATCATGTCGACATCGATGCTCGCCGCCGCGAGCGCCGAGAAAATCTCGTGCGCGATGCCCGGCGTATTCGGGATGCCGAGCACGGCGATCTTCGCCACCTTGTCATCATGAGCCACGCCGCGAATCACAAAATCCTTATCTTCCATCGTATAATCCTCCCTAATGATCGTTCCGGGTTTCGTCGTGAAGGTCGAGCGCACGTGGATGGGGATGTGGAAATACTCGCCCATCTCCACGGAGCGCGGCTGCATGACGCCAGCGCCAAGGCGCGCCATCTCAAGCATCTCGTTGTAGGTGATCTCCTTCATCTTGCGCGCGCCCTTGACGATGCGCGGGTCGGCGCTGTAGATGCCGTCGACGTCGGTGAAGATCTCGCAGCTGTCCGCCTTGAGCGCGCCCGCGAGCGCGACGGCTGACGTGTCGCTGCCGCCGCGGCCGAGCGTCACGGGGTCGCGCTTCTCATCCGCGCCCTGGAAGCCCGCGACGACGACGATATTGCCCTTGTCGAGCTCCTCCCGCACGCGCTCCGGCGTGATGTCGACGATGCGGCCCTTCGTGTGCACGGAGTTCGTCTGCATGCCAGCCATGGGACCGGTGAGGGAGATGGCGGGCTGCCCGAGCGTCTTGAACGCCATCGCGAGCAGCGCGATGGAGACCTGCTCGCCCGTCGTGAGCAGCATGTCCATCTCGCGCGTGTACTGGTAGGGATCCTTGTTGATCCCCTGCGCGAGCTTGATGAGGTCGTCCGTCGTGTCGCCCATCGCGGACACGACCATGACGATCTGGTCGCCGGGCTGCTTTTCCTTGAGCACCCGCTTCGCTACATTCATGATTTTTTCCGTGGTGGCAACAGAGCTGCCACCGAACTTCTTGACAATAAGCGCCATGATTCTCCCCCTACCATATATGTCCATCGAAGGCAGCGGAGAGCCGCCGCCCTGATTCACAACCAATTACGCCCTATTATACAAAAAAATCCATCGTCTGTCTACAGATAACGCAATATTTATGTAAACTTATCAACTGGGATTGCACACTCTTGTACATTCAATGGCATGAGAAAAGAAAAATCACCCGCTGCGAGACACTTTGTGTCCGTGCGGATGATTCTTTTGGAATACAAATGTTTAACAGCCGCTTACTTCAGCATCGCGAGCATCGTGCCGGCTGCGACAGCCGTGCCGATGACGCCGGCGACGTTCGGGCCCATGGCATGCATGAGCAGGTAGTTGCCCGGCTTTGCCTTCATGCCGACGACCTGGCTCACGCGCGCGGCCATCGGGACAGCCGAGACACCGGCCGAGCCGATGAGCGGGTTGACCTTCCAGCCCGTCGCGCGGCACATGATCTTGCCGAAGATCACGCCGCCCGCCGTGCCGAAGATGAACGCGACGAGGCCGAGGAAGATGATGAGCAGCGTCTGCGGCACGAGGAAACTCTCCGCGCTCATCGTCATGCCCGTGCCCGTGGCGAGGAAGATCGTGACGATGTTGCAGAGGGAGTTCTGTGCCGTGTCAGAGAGGCGATCCATGACGCCCGACTCGCGGAAGAGGTTACCGAGCATGAGCATGCCGAGCAGCGAGGCGATCGGCGGCAGCAGCAGGCTGATGAGGATGGCCGAGACGATGGGGAAGCAGATGCGCTCGAACTTCGTGACCGTGCGCATCTGTTCCATGACGACCTCGCGCTCCTTCTGCGTCGTGAGGAGCTTCATGACCGGCGGCTGGATGAGCGGCACGAGCGACATGTAGGAATACGCGGCAACCGCGATGGCGCCGAGGAGATGCGGCGCCATCTGGATGGAGAGGTAGATGGCCGTCGGGCCGTCCGCGCCGCCGATGATGCCGATGGCGCCTGCCTCCTTCTCCGTGAAACCGAGCATCATCGCGCCGACGAGCGAGACGAAGACGCCGATCTGCGCCGCCGCGCCCAGCAGCAGCGTCGATGGACGGGCGATGAGCGGGCCGAAGTCCGTCATCGCGCCGATGCCGAGGAAGATGAGCGGCGGGAAGATCTCGTTCGCGATGCCGTAGTGGATCGCGAGCATGAGACCTGGATCCTCGAGGAATCCCGTGCGCGGGAAGTTCGCGAGGATGCAGCCGAAAGCAATCGGGCCGAGCAGCAGCGGCTCATACTCCTTGGCAATCGCCAGGTAGAGAAGCACGAGGCCGACGAGGATCATGATGGCGTTGCCCATCGTGAACGCCGAGAAGCCGCTGTCCGCCCAGACGGCCTGCAGCGAAATGACAAAAGCATTGATGATTTCCATGGTGGTTCCTCCCCTCCTGTCTTATTCGAGCGTCCGCTGTACGCCGAAGCTCCGGCCGGCGTTCTTCCAGCCGTCGCGCTCGATGGGACGCACGGCGCGGATGGCTGCCGGCCCGTAGCCGTAGCTCGCGAGCGCGGCGGCGATGACAGCGATGACCTCAGGCGATACGCCGTCCGCGGACACAGGCTCGGGAGCGGGCGCCGCAGGTGCCGGCGCTGGCGCCGGTGCCTCCTTCTTGGGAGCCGCCTTCTCCTTGGTCGGGTCGATCGCGTGAATCAGGTTGATGACCAACCCCAAGGAGATGAGGACGATGAAGACAACCGTCATGTTGATCAGCATGATGACAAAGGGATTCGTCGTTACTGGCTCTGACATACACTCACCTCATTATAGTATTGATAGGAACGTCTTGTACATCATTATATATTATTGTTTATACAATTTGAAATATTTTCTTTGTATCTGAACTATTACCATAGGTTATTGTTCAAAAATAGATAACATCAGGTTATCACGCCAGTGCCTCTGCCGCCTTTGCGAGATAGAGCGCGCGGAAAGCGGGATACTCACCGAGGCCGTGCATACTCACGCGCACGGAAAACCCCGCCGCGCGGAGGCGCGACGCCCAGGAGTCCGGCTGCTCGCCCGCGAGATCCTGGCGCACATGGCGGCCGCCCGTCAGGAGGAGCGGCGCGAGCAATACCTCCGATGCCGCCGACGCGCGCAGGCGCGCGAGTACATCGTCGAAGCGCGGCGTGTCCGACGGCTCGAGCACGCCGACATGGATGGGCAGCCCCTCGCTGTCGATATGCGCCTGCAGCGCGTCGTAGACGGGGTTGTGGCGGTGCGGCGAACCATGCCCCATGAGCACGAGCTGCTCGCCCGGCCGTACATGGAGATCCATGAGCAGCGCCGTGAGCACGCGCGGATCGTCCTCCGCGCCCGCGAGCACCGGCACCGCGAGGCGCAGATCCGCGAGGCGGTCGCGATACGCCTCGTAGGGCGCGCGGATTTTCGCCTCGTACTCCTCGCCCGCTGTCAGATGCGTGGGCAGGATGAGAGCGCGCGTATAGGCATCCCGCACGAGGCGCTCGAGGACGTCAGGGAGCGCGGGAATCTCGCGCCCCTCCTGCGCGCGGATCTTTTTGCGCAGGAATGCCGAGGTATACGCCTCCAGCACGTCGTAGTCCTTGAACTTCGCGCGCAGGTCGAGTGCGATGCAGTCGATGGTCCGTGCGCGCTCCGCGGCGTCAGCGACGCCGAAGCTCGTAAGCACGATGGCCTGCCGCATCAGCCCTGCTCCTTTTTCACGACATCGGCAATGCGATGGCAGATGGTATCGAGCTGTGCCTGATCCGGTCCCTCCGCCATGACGCGGATGAGCGGCTCCGTGCCGGACGGGCGCACGAGGATGCGGCCGTCGCTGCCGAGCTCCTGCTCGCCCGCGGCGATTGCCGCCTTGATGGCCTCGTTCTCCTCCCAGCCGTCCTTCGTCGCGACCTTGACGTTGACGAGCAGCTGCGGATACGTCGTCATGAGGTTCGTGAGATCAGACGCCTTGCGGCCGCTGCGCTTGAGCGAGGAGAGCACCTGGAGCGCCGTGATTGGGCCGTCGCCCGTCGTGCTGAAGTCCGTGAAGATGATATGGCCGGACTGCTCGCCGCCGATCTTATAGCCGTTCTTGAGCATATTCTCGAGCACATAGCGGTCGCCGACCTGCGTGACCTCCGCACGGCCGCCCGCCGCCTTGATGGCTTTGTGGAAGCCGATGTTCGCCATGACCGTCGTCACGACCGTATTGTAGGGCAGCGTGCCCTTCTTGATCATATCCTGCGCGCACATCACGAGGATATGATCGCCGTCGATGACCTGTCCCTTCTCGTCGACGCAGAGGCAGCGGTCGGCGTCGCCGTCGTGTGCGATGCCGAAATCCGCGTGGTTCTCGAGCACGGCGCGCTGCAGCGACTCGAGATGCGTCGAGCCGCAGTGATCGTTGATGTTGACGCCGTTCGGCAGGGCGTGGATGACCTTGACCTTCGCGCCGAGCTCGCGCAGCACGCGCGGCATGACCTCGTAGGCGGCACCGTTCGCGCAGTCGAGTACGACGCTCATCCCGTCGAAGCGCTCCTTGCAGGTGGAGAGTACGAACTCGATATACTGGTTCAAAAGATCCGTACGGTATTCGATATGACCGATCTTGTCGCCCGAGGGACGCGCGAGGTTGTCATCCTGCTCGAGCTGATGCACGATGGCCTCGAGCTCATCCTCGACCGCGTCGGGCAGCTTGTAGCCGTCGCCGCCGAAGAACTTGATGCCGTTGTCGTGGAACGGATTGTGCGAGGCGCCGGCGGAGCAGATGCCGGCCGTGAGCGCCGAGGCGAACATCTCACCGGAAATGCGCGTATCGCGGCCGATGAGGATGAGCGGCTGCTCGTCCGACTCGCGTCCGAAATACAGCGTCGCCGCACGGCCGAGACGGTACGCCATCTCCGGCATCAGGGTCACATTCGCCTCTCCACGGACGCCGTCCGTGCCAAAAAGTCTTGCCATGGAAATATCCTCCTCAATCTCAAGGCAGCGCCGCGCCTTCTCTTCCGCGTGCCTGCCAAATCCTCATCATGTCTGCGACAGGTAGGCGAGCGCCGCCTTCATGCCGTCGACGGCGGCGCTCATGATGCCGCCCGCGTAGCCCGCACCCTCGCCGATGGGATAGATGCCGGGCGTCCGCTCCGCCAGGAACGTCCGGCGGTCGCGGCGGATGCGCACGGGTGCCGACGAGCGCGTCTCGATGCCCGTCATCGGCACATCGGGCGCGGCGAAGCCGGGGATGCGGCGATCGAAGTGCGGCAGCGCGTGCGCGAGCGTCGCGCAGACCGCAGGCGGCAGGCAATCCGTGAGCCGCGCCGTCCGCACGCCAGGCGCGTACGAGGGCGGCACGAGGAAATCGCAGCTTCCCTCGCGTCCCGCGAGGAAATCTCCCACGGACTGCACGGGCGCGAAGTAGTCGCCGCCCCCCACCGCGAACGCCTGCGCCTCATACTTTCTCTGGAACGCGACGCCTGCGAGCACGCCGGGGCCGAAGTCTTCCGGCGTCACCTGGACGAGCAGCGCGGCATTCGCTACGCCGGAGTCGCGGCGGTAGTTGCTCATGCCGTTCGTCACGAGCCGCCCCGCCTCCGACGCCGCCGCGACCACCTGGCCGCCGGGACACATGCAGAACGAGTAGGCGCCGCGCCCCGTCGCGCGGTCCTGATACGTCAGCGCGTAATCGGCGACGGGGAGGCGCGGATCACCAGCGTCCGCACCGTATTGCGCGCGGTCAATGAAGTCCTGCGGATGCTCGATGCGCACGCCGATAGCGAACGGCTTCGCCTCCATCGAGAGGCCGCGCTCGTAGAGCATGGCGTACGTATCGCGTGCCGAGTGACCGATGCCGAAAAAGGCCGTATCCGCCGCGACGCGCTCCTCCCCTGCGACGATGAGCGCGGAAAGCCGCCCGCCCGCAAGCTCCACGTTCGTGACCTGCGCGCCGAAGCGCACCTCGCCGCCGAGGCGGCAGATCTCCTCGCGCAGCGATTTCACAATCGTTCGCAAGAGGTCTGTGCCGATGTGCGGCTTGTGGAGGTAGAGGATCTCCTCCGGCGCGCCCGCCGCGACAAACGCTTCGAGCACGTCCCGCATGTGCGGATCGCTGATGCGCGTCGTGAGCTTGCCGTCGGAAAACGTCCCCGCGCCGCCCTCGCCGAACTGGACGTTTGAGGCGGGATCGAACGCGCCACCCTGCCAGAAGCGCAGGATATCGCGGTGGCGCGTGTCGACATCCTGCCCCCGCTCGAGCACGAGCGGCGTGAGCCCCGCGCGCGCGAGCGTGAGCGCGGCGAACATCCCCGCGGGCCCGAAGCCCACGACGATGGGGCGCCGCTCTCCCGCGCGAAGCGTCCTCTGCGGGAGCGTTGGGCGCGTCTCCTCCTGCCGCCGCGTCACGCGGCGATCGCGGCGCAGGCGCGCGAGCACCTCGCGCTCGCTGCGCACGGAGACGTCGAGCACATAGACGAAGAGCAGCGGCGCGCCATGATAGCGCCGCGCATCCATCGCCTTGCGCACGACGGACACGGAGAGGATATCCTCTCTACGCACGCCCAGCCGCTTCGCTGCGAGGCGCTCGAGTGGCGCCTCCTCATCGAACGGCACAGAAAAATCCTGGATGCGGAGCAAAGCGCTCCTCCTTTCCTAAACGTCCCTGCCAAAAGTGCTGGGTGCAGGCTCACTTCGCCGCCGCGACCTTCGCCGCGTGGCGCTTCTCTGACCAGCCGCGGAAGACGATCCAGAGCGGGCTCGCGATGAAGATCGACGAATAGCAGCCGACGCCGAAGCCGACGAGCAGCGCGAACGCGAAGTCCTTCGTCGTCTCGCCGCCGAAGAAGTACAGCGCGAACGTCGTGAAGAGCACCGTGAACACCGTGTAGAGCGAACGCGTGAGCGTCTGATAGATGCTCGTGTTGACGAGCGCGTTCACGTCGCCGTTCCTGCGGAAATGCAGGCGCAGGTTCTCGCGGATGCGGTCGAAAATGACGATGGTATCGTTGATCGAGTAACCGACGATCGTCAGGAGTGCCGCGATGAACGAGGAGTCGATCTGCCGCTGCGTGAGCGAGAAGACGGAGAGCACGATGAGGATATCATGGATGAGCGCGAGCACCGCCGCGACGCCGAACTTCCACTCGAAGCGGTAGGCGACGTAGAGGATGATGAGCGCCCAGGAGATGACGAGCGCCTCGAGCGCGTTCGTGATGAGCTCACCGCCGATGGTCGCGCCGACTTTCTCCTCACGCTGTACCGAGTAGTCGCCGACGTCCTGCTTGAGCGTCGCCATGACTTCCTTGCGCTGGTCCTCCTCGAGGTCCGTCGTGCGGATCATCACGTCCTCTGACGCGGTGACATCCGACTGCGCGCCGGAGAGCTGAATCGTACTGCCATCGAGGCCGTATTTCGCAAGGCTCGTGCGCACCTCGGCAATCGTGACCGGCTGCGAGAACTTGAGGTCGATGATCGTGCCGCCCGTGAAGTCGATACCGAAATTGAAGCCCCGCACGAACATGCAGATGATGCCGGGGATGATGATGAGCGCGGAAAGAAGGAAAAAGAGTTTCCGATGGCCCGCAAGATCGAATTTAGGCATTCTTCTTCAAATCCTCCTTTTTCCAAAGCATGAAGCCCGTCGCGCCGTACGCCGCGGGATTGTTGAAGATTTTCGAGGCGATCATGAGCTTCAGCATGTACTGCGTGAGCGTGATGGCCGTGAACATCGAGAGCAGCGTGCCGAGGCCGAGTGTGATGGCGAAGCCGCGGATCGTCCCCGTCCCGAGGAAGAAGAGCACGCCCGCCGCGATGAGCGTCGTCACGTTGGAGTCGAAGATCGTTGTGAACGCGCGCTTGAAGCCGGAATCCATCGAGAGGCGCAGCGTCTTCCCCTGGATCTGGTACTCCTCCTTGAAATGCTCGAAAATCAGCACGTTCGCATCGACCGCCATGCCGATGCTGAGGATGATACCCGCGACGCCCGGCAGCGTCAGCGTCGCATCGAGGACGTAGAGCAGCGCGAGCAGCATGACGGTGTACGCCATGAGCGCGATGTCGGCGATGAAGCCGGAGACGCGGTAGAAGAGCAGCATGAAGAGCAGCACGGCGCCGATGCCGACGGCGAACGCGAACTCCGATTTATCCTTGGAGTCCTGTCCGAGCGACGGTCCGACCGTACGCGTCTCGATGATGTTGACCTTCACGGGCAGCGCACCGCTCCGGAGCACGACCGCGAGGTTCTGTGCCTCCTCGAGCGACCTCTGCCCGGAGATCTCCGCCTTGCCGCCGAGGATCGGCTCGCGCACGTTCGGCGCCGTGAGCACCTCGCCGTCGAGCAGGATGGAGATCGTGCGGCCGACGTTCTTCGACGTGAGGTCTGCGAACTTCTTCGCGCCCTCATCCGTGAACTCGAGGTTGACGACGTTCTGCCCATTCTGCTGGTTCGTCGCCGCCTGTGCGTCCTTGAGGTCGGTACCCGTAAGGACCGTGTTGCCGTCCTCATCCTTGAACTCGAGCATCGCCGTCTTGCCGATCGTCTTGATGGCGGCGTCCGGGTCCTTGACACCCGGCAGCTCGATGATGACGCGGCGCTCGCCCTCGCGCTGGATGATCGGCTCCGTGAGGCCGAGCGCGTTGACGCGCTTCTCCATGATGGTGACGACGCGGTTCATCGCATCGTCGTTGACCTTGGCGACATCCGTATCCTCTGCCTCGAGCACGACGTGCGTGCCGCCCTGCAGGTCGAGTCCCTGGCGGATGGAATTCGCCAATGGACGGACGAATGCGAGGAAAATGCCGACAATCGCCACAACGCAGACGATGAGTTTCAGCAGACTGTCTTTTCTCAACTGATTCAATCCTTTCTCGCGGAGCGCGAGCGCTCCTGTTTGCTCGGATGCTCTGCATCCCTTCGGGAGCGCCACGTGCGGGCACTCCCTCTCTATCTCATGCCATAAGTGGGAGGTCAGGCAGGCGGCGCACCCTCCGACTCCTGCCGTGCCTTGAGAAACGCGATGACCTGCTCTCGCACGGCGTCCGCGTCGAACGCGTCCGTCTGGATGAAGAGATCCGCATGCGCGCGGGCATCGGCGAGCCGCTGGTGCTGCACGACGAGGCGATCCTCACCCCACGGCACACGGCGGCGCTTACGGATCGCCGACAGCGTCGCATCGATCATCACGAGCACGTCGGGATGATGCTTGTTCCAGAAGTCATGGATGCAGGAATGTTCCTGCGCTACATTATAGGCGTCGTAGCCTGCCGCCCGCAGCCCCGCCACGAGCGTCGTCTTCCCCGACGCACAGACACCGACGATGGCAATCCTCATACTGCCACTCCCTCCCATCGCTGCCTTGAGCTCTTCGATCTTCGCCCCTGGGGAATCCTCCGTGATACCGAGCACGACGACCGTCATGTCATCCGACGCCTTCTCCTTGTCGAGGAAGAGCGCGTACTCCATGATGCTGCGCGCGATGAAGTCGACATCCTCCGCCGTGTTCTTGCGAATGATGTCCATGATCTTCTCGAAGTCCGCATCGTGTCCCGTCTGCTTTCTGCCCGCGTGCGCGATGCCGTCCGTATACGAGACGACGAGCATCCCGGGCGAGAACGGCACCTCGTACATGCGCGGCTTCATGTGGCGGTGCACGCCGATGGGCGCGACATCGTCATCGTAGACGCTCTCATACTCCGGCGTCACGACGATCGTCGGACAGTTGGAGTTGCGGCTGATGACGACAGTCTCCGTCTCGAGGTCCGCACTGAGCACCGTGAGCGTGCACGAGACCTTACGGTCCTTCATCGCGTAGAGGTAGTCGTGCACCGTGCGCGCGACGGCACCGTCCCGCGCGCCCTCGCCGATGAGCTGCACCGCGCGGTTCACGACGAGGCCGCTCGTGTGGTGCGCCGCGAGGCCGTTGCCCTGGCCGTCCGCGATGATGGCGGAGATGCCGCCGTGCGGACGCTCCGCGAGGTCGCAGGTATCGCCGCAGTACTCATTGGCATACTTGGCGGTCTTCGCCATGCCAATCTTGATTTCCATATATCCTCACCGTTTCTTCCTGCAAATCAGATGGCGCGACTCCGTGAGGATCTCCGCCACATTGATGTCATGTGCCGCCATCGGCACCCGGTCCACGAGGAGCGCGTCGAACGCGAGGGCGACGCGGTACGCGCCGCGCGCACGCACGCCGAGGTAGCGGTCGTAGTAGCCGCCGCCGAGCCCGAGGCGCGCCCCCTCCGCGGTGAACGCCGCCCCCGGCACGACAGCGAGGTCGATCTCCTCCGGCGCGACGACGCGGCGCAGGCGCTCCGGCACATTGCGGATGCCATAGGCACCGCGCTCGAGCACGTCGAGGGAGGGGAGCTCCACCGCCTCCATCGTGCCGCGCCCTGTGATCCACGGGATGAGGACGCGCTTGCCGTCCGCGAGCGCGCGGGCGAGCAGCGCATCGAGCTGCACCTCCTCCGGCATCGATGCGTAGGCAAAGACCGTCCGCGCCGTCCGGTACTGCGGCAGCGCGGCAAACGCCTCGCACATCGCGTGGCTCGCCGCCGCGCGCTCCCCGGCCGGGATGGCGCGGCGGCGAGCCATCATCTGTGCCCGCAGGCGCCGCTTCTCCTCGAGCAGCGCTTCCTCACTCATGCCTCACTTCCCGACGCGACCCTGCCGTTGATGGCAGCGCGCGCGAACGTGATCTTCGTGCCCGGCGCGACCTCGAGCGTCGCCGTCTTCTCGTCGAGCGCCGTGATCTTCCCGTAGATGCCGCCGATCGTGACGACCTCTGCGCCGACCTCGAGGCTGTCAAGCAGCGCCTTGCGCTTCGCCGCCTGCTTCTTCTGTGGGCGATACAGCATGAAATAAAAGAGCGCTGCCATCACCGCGATCATAAGGACCGTGCTCTGAACTTCCTGTGACATAAGGTTCCCCTTTCTCAAGTCGGGCGCCGCCACAGCGGCCTCCCGAAAACTCAATCCACCGCCTGTTTCCTATGCGGATCGTAGCCCGCGAGGAACTCGCTGCGGAAACTACCGAACCGCCCCTCGATGATCGCGGCACGCATGCGGCGCACGAATTCCTCGAGGAAATAGAGGTTGTGCAGCGAGAGCAGCCGCAGGCCGAAGATCTCGCCCGCCCGCACGAGATGGCGGATGTAGGCGCGCGTGTAGCCGTTGCGGCACGCATAGCAGCCGCACCCCTCCTCGATGACGCGATGGTCGTGCTCGAGATTCGCATTCTTCATCACGAGGCGCCCGCTCCAGGTCATCGCCATGCCGTTGCGCGC
Source organism: Dongibacter bovis (assembly GCA_902763085.1). Taxonomy (GTDB): domain Bacteria; phylum Bacillota; class Negativicutes; order Selenomonadales; family Selenomonadaceae; genus Selenomonas_C. The sequence goes on along the minus strand of CACWQW010000010.1, from coordinate 7,831 downwards.
GACGCGCGTCGGGTAGACGCAGTCGAACATATCAATGCCGCGCGCGACGCCCTCGACGAGATGGTCCGGCGTGCCGACGCCCATGAGGTAGCGCGGCTTATCCTCGGGCAGCAGCGACGTTGAGTAGGAGAGCATCTCATACATGAGCTCCGGCGGCTCACCGACGGAGAGTCCGCCGACCGCGTAGCCGGGGAGATCCATCTCCACGAGCCGCGCGGCATGCCAGCGGCGCAATTCCTTGTACATGCCGCCCTGCACGATGCCGAAGAGTCCCTGCTGCGGCGCCGTCATCGCGCGCTGGCACCGCTCTGCCCAGCGCTGCGTGCGCTCCGTCGAGCGCTTCGCGTACTCGTAGTCCGCCGGATACGGCACGCACTCGTCGAACGCCATGACGATATCCGATCCGAGGCACATCTGCACCTGCATCGACACCTCCGGAGAAAGGAATTTCTTCGAGCCGTCGATGTGCGAGCGGAACGTCACGCCCTCCTCCGTGATCTTGCGCAGAGGGCCGAGGCTGAACACCTGGAAGCCGCCGCTGTCCGTGAGGATCGCGCGGTCCCAATGCATGAACTTGTGCAGTCCGCCCGCCTCGCGGATGAGCTCCATGCCCGGACGCAGGAAGAGATGATAGGTATTGGAAAGGATGATGCCAGCACCGAGGTCCTTGAGCTCGTCCGGCGAGACCCCCTTGACCGAGGCCTGCGTGCCCACGGGCATGAAGATCGGCGTCTCAAAGCTGCCGTGCGGCGTGTGGATGATGCCCGCCCGCGCGCCCGTGCGCTCGTCTTTCGAAGGAACCGCTGATTAAATGAGGTGCTCCGGATTTGCGCGGATGCGCTGTATCTCTCTAGGAGACAAACCGGAGGCGTAGCAGAGCTACGCTGAGGATTTGTCGACGACGAGAGAACAGTGCAGACGCGTGAAGACGGAGTGCCGAATTAATCAGTGGTTCCCTAAGGATACACAATATTTATGATAGCACATTCCCTCGGGAAAGGAAAGGAACCGCTGCGGAATCATCGCGAAGCGCAGGAGTTCCTGCTGACCATAATCGGTAAAAATTATTTGTTGCGAACCTGTTGCATTATTTTTTCATCCATGCTATACTTCAGATAACAAATAAAGATTATTGATTAGATGATTTCACGAAAAGTGAAGATAGGAGGATATGAAATGAACCAGGAAAAGAGCAAAGAGCCCGTATGGGTGACGTCGCCGGGCTATGCGGACTACGTCTGCAAGGATGTGCCGAAGACCAAGGAGACGGAGGAAGCCGTCCGCATCGGCACGCCGCGTGAGACGCATCCCGAGGGTCAGGTCTGCCGCTGGGTGTCGACGCCCGGCTGGAGCGGCTATTCCTGCGAGGATGACCCCGACCGGTCGAAGCAAGCGCAGGCACAGGTCGCGACACCCGGCTACAGCGGATACGTTGACCGCGGTGATGTTCCCAACTGCAAGATCGACAAATAAATATCGGAAACGAAGAAAAGCCTTATGAGCATCGCCTGCTTTCGGAACAGCATCCGGTAGCAGCAGCCTCATAAGGCTTTTCCTATGCACTTATCACGCCTCGAGCATGGCGAGCACTTCCTTTGCCATCTCAAACGCAGACCGCTGTGCATCCTGCGGTGTCTTGATAGCGGAAAAATCCGTCATCGCGAGTCCCTTCTCCACGAGACGGTCCCACTCCTCCGCACGCGCCGCGATATACGCCTTCGGCGCCATCTCACCGCTCTTCTCCAGGTGGTAGAGGTCGTACGACTCACACCAATTCCGCCAGACGGAGCCCTCGAAGGCACCTTTCCAGACCGAGAGCAGACTCTGTTTCATAAAGCGATCTTCTCCTTTGCTGACGGGTAGCCGCGGCTCACGCCTTCGGCTCCCGCCCCTCCTTGAACACCATCATCATCTCATGCGTGAGGCTGAAGTCGTCGCTCTGCCCCTCGATGTCCTCGCGCCGCACCCAGATGCCCTCCTTGAGCTCGTCCTCCTGCAGGCGGATGTCGGTCGCGCCGTCCACATCGCAGTAGAAGCCCATGAGGATGTCGCGCGCGCTGCCCCAGGGCTGCGACTTGTAGTAGCGGAGGTTCTTGACACGCAGGCCGACCTCTTCCATGACTTCGCGCGCGACGCATTCCTCAAGCGTTTCGCCGATCTCCGTGAAGCCCGCGATGAGCGCGTAGAAGCTCATCTCTCTATTCGCGTATTTCGTGAGCAGGATACGGTCGCCGTCGATGACGCCGACGATGACCGCCGGTACGAGCTGCGGGTAAATGACGCGGCCGCAGCCCGTGCAGCGCAGTGCCCGCTCCGCCTCCTCGTGCTCCGTGCGCGCGCCGCAGCGCCCGCAGAAGCGGTTGTCCGCGTACCAAGCCGCGAGATGATACGCCGTATACGCCACATACATGAACGCGTGCGGCTCGCTCATGCGGCAGCGCAGCTCGCGCAGCGTGCAGTAGCGGCGTCCCTCCCCCGCGTCGACAGGCGCGAACGTGAGGTAGAAGTCCGCGTCGTCCAGCGAGAAGAGGAATCTTTCTTCCAATGACGCTGGCAGGCTGTGCCGGCGCGGGAAGCGCAGCCCGTCCGCCGTCTCCTCGACGAGCAGGCGGCCGTCCTGCACGCAGATGACGTTATCATCGGGGCGCGCGTGCTTGTCCGGCTGCCATGCGTTATCGAGGTGATGTGGTGCGATGTCCTGGATCATGAGGCCGCCTCCTTAGAAGCCGAGCGCGTCATTCACGAGGATCACATGGATACGATCCTTGTGCATCGAGTAACGCGTGATGAGGAACTGGCAGCAGATCGTATCCGGCGACTTGCAGTCAAAGCAGCGGCCCGCCTTCTTGCAGGGCGGATTGAGGCTCGCGAAGCGCTGGATATTCGCGGGCGCCGCAACGTTGCGCGCGCGCTTCATCGCGCTGTCAAGATCGGGGCAGATCTTGTTGATGCCCACGATGAAAAGCACCTTGCGCGGCCCCTGCGCGATGGCAGAGACACGGTTCGCGTTGCCGTCGATGTTGACGAGGATGCCGTCGTCCGTCAGCGCGTTGCAGCTCGCAAGGAAGAAATCCGCATCGTAGGCGGCGAGCATCGCCGCGCGCTTGTCTTCCGCCTCGTCGCGGTCGAGGAAATCATACTTTCCCGCCTTGAGCGCATCGACAAGTCCGATCTCGTGGACACTCATGCCGCCGCCCATCGTGACCAAGCTCTTCTCGGGAATCAGCGAAAGCGCCTGCGCGAGCGCATCCTCCTTCGTCGCAGCATAGTAACCCGTCATATTGCGCGAAGCAAGCCCCTTGATCGTTTTCTCCGCGAGGAGCTCATTGCGTTTGAAAAGGTTTTCGTTCATCGTTACCGTCTCCTATTTCATATCATTCAGTCGTATGTATGCAGAAACGAGTGTCCGCCTCTCTTAGGACAGATTCAATATATGCCCTTTGATATTCTACAAATCACAGCCGCTTTCCTGCCTCGCGGCAAACTTTTGCGGACAAGAAGTACCGGCACGAATCCCTCCGATCATTCGTGCCGGTACCGTCTTTCCATTCATCCTGGCGGATTTGTCATCGCAGCGTTTCTGCTTGCTCGCTCACGCCTCTTTTTCGAGCACCCAAAGATACGCGGTGAAGTCCGCATCGATTTTCTCGATGTTGATGCCCTCCTGCATGAGCTCGTCGCCGTAGAACGTTTTGCCCGCGAGCGACTGGCGCGCCATGCCGAGGGAGTCATGCGAGAGCGTCTGCGCCGGGTAGTATTCGCGGAACGTGTAGCGCGCATCGGGATCGAGTCCTGCGAGGCGCAGGCGGCGGATCGGCGTCGCCGGCTCCGCGAGCGTCTTGAAGTAGAACACCGCGACCTCCCGCGCGTCCTCTGACTTGAACATCCATGCCGTTTCGTTCTTCGTGCCGTCAAACGGCGTGAGCAGACGCGTGAACGTGCCGAGCTGGAGCGTCGGACGCAGGCGTTTGTAGAGCGCGACCTGCGCGCGCACTTCCTGCTTTTCCTCCTCGCTGAGCTGCGTGATGTCGAGCTCGTAGCCGTAGCAGCCCATCATCGCGGTGAACGCGCGCGTCTGCATCGGCGTCACGCGGCCGACCTGATGGTTCGGCACGACGGAAACGTGCGCGCCCATCGTGAGCGGCGGGAAAACATAGCTCGTCCCCGTCTGGATGGCCTGGCGGCAGACGGCATCCGTATCGTCGCTCGTCCACGTCTGCGGCATGTAGTAAAGCATCGCGGCGTCGAAACGCCCGCCGCCTCCGGAGCAGCTCTCGAAAAGAACGTCGGGAAACGCCTGTGTTATGCGCTCGAGCACCGCGTAAAGGCCGAGCACATAACGATGCTTCGTCTCCCCCTGGCGTTCCGGCGCGCGTCCGGCGGAAAAGGCCTCGGTAAGATGTCGGTTGAAGTCCCATTTCACATAGTCGACGACGCCCGTCTCGAGAATCTTTGAGACGCACGCCACGATGTAGTCCTGCACCTCCGTCCGCGAGAGGTCAAGCACGAGCTGATGACGGCCGAAAGACATCGGAGCGTCCGGCGCGCGCAGCACCCAGTCGGGATGCGCGCGGTAGAGCGCGCTGTCCTTCGATACCATCTCCGGCTCGAACCAAAGGCCGAACTTCAGCCCGCGCCGGTGCGCCGACGCCGCGACGCCCTCGATGCCGCCCTTGAGCTTTTCCCGGTTAACCATCCAGTCGCCGAGCGAGGTATTGTCATCGTTCCTTTGGCCGAACCAGCCGTCGTCGAGCACGAGGAGCTCGAGCCCGAGATCCGCCGCGCACGCAGCGAGCGCGTCCATCTTCTCGTCGTCGAAGTCGAAATACGTCGCCTCCCAGTTGTTGACGAGGATGGGGCGCACCGCGTGGCGGTATTTGCCGCGCAGGAGATGCTTGCGATACGCCGCATGGAACGCCTGCGACATTCCGTTCAGCCCGTCCGCCGCATAGACGCAGACGACCTCCGGCGTCTGGAACACTTCGCCTGGCTGGAGCTGCCAGGAAAAATCCGCCGGGTTCAGTCCCGCGACGACGCGCGTCGTGCCGAACTGCTCAACCTCCGTCTTCATCGAGAAGCTGCCGCTGTAAATCAGGCTGAACGCATAGACCTCCCCGGCCAGCTCTCCCGTCTCGGGGCGCGCGAGCGCGAGGAACGGCGACTGCTGGTGCGAGCTCGCGCCGCGCGCGCTTGCCGTCTCCTCGATACCGCGCAGGAGGCGGCAGCGCTCGAGGCTGCGTTCCGCCGCATGGCCGCCGTAGAGGCTCAACCGGTCGAACGCATGGTCGGGGAAGTCGACGCAGAAGCTCGCCGCCTGCTTGAGGCGCAACGGCGCCTCCCCCGTGTTCTCGATCCGCACGGAGCGCGTCAGGACGCCGTCGCCCGTAAAGACCGTGTACGAGAGCACCACCTTGAGACGCCCGCGCGGATCGCGCAGCGTGACCTCGAGCGTCTCCGCCTCGTCCTCCTGCGCGTAGAGCGCAGGGAGGCCTTGAAGGCCCGGCTTGCCGCGCAGGATGCGGTACCCATCGTAGAAGAGATCGATGACGTCCGTCCCGTCAGGGAGCACGACGCCCAGCGACGGGATACGGAAATCCCCGTGCCCCTGCTGGGAGAACTCCTGCGGCAGCACGTCGAGCGAGAACGTGCGGTCGTTCTCATAGTCCTCCGGCTGCGGCGAAAACGCGCGGTCGAGAGCCGGGAGCTCCGCGCTGCCGCGAAAGACACGCAGGGGCCTCCCCCAGTAGCGGTGCAGGAGGTACCTGCCGCGCGCCACCTCAAAGACGTAGCTGAACCGATCGTTTCGCAGGTGGAATACCTGCGTTTGCTCATCGAATGAAATCATGAGATTTCCCTCCGTTCCCTTTCCTCATCTCTCATCAAATCCCGCAGAACGAAAACACGAAGTGCTTGCTCTCGTTCTTCATGGTATACTCCTCAAGCACCGGCGCGCCCCAGCTGTCATCGCCGCCGACGCCGCAGGAGCCGAGCGAGGCGCGCAGATAGGTATGCTGCACCTGCGGCAGCTCATTCTGGTGCCGCGCGCTCTCAAGCTCGTGCTCCGTATACGGCAGCGCTGACGCCTCGAACGGCTGCGTCCCGAACACCTTGAGCCCGCGCCCGCGGCGATCCGTGACCGCGAGGTAACGCACGCCCATGTGGTTGCCGCACGCCTGCGGCACGAGATACGGCGTGACCTCATCGCGCACGCGTCTCTCATAGCGGCCAAGGCGTGCGCCGCGCACGCGGTCGGCATACGTCTCGGCAGGACCGAGCCCATAGAAGGAGACGCTGTCATAGTCCGCGGAGAGCGGCAGCACGACAGCGAAATCCGGCAACTCCGGGAGACCGTCCGTCCGCTCATAGTCGAGCGCGACCTCGACGCGCCCGCCCGGGTGCACCGTGTACGTCACCGTGCACGACGCCTGCGGCGACGTCGCGAGCGCATAAGTGAAGCGCACGGAGAGCGTCTCGCCCGGTGCCGCGTCATACTCCGCCGTGCCGTCGCTGCCGAACCAATGGTACGTCTGCCAGTCCTTGCCCGGCTCACGGAGCTCCACGCGCTCGCAGCGCTGATAGAGGCTCGCGAGCTTCCACTGCGCCGTGAGGAAATCGCGGCGGCTGCCGAGGTCGTTGTCGATTGGCGCGCGCCAGAAGCTCGGGCGCGGCATGCTGTCGATGAGCTCGACGCCATCGTATTGGTAGGAGACGAGATTCCCCGCCGCACTCGAGAAGAGCACCTCAAAGCCGTCGCCCGAGACGCCGACGCAGATGTCCGTCTTCACGATGTGAAGCGGCCGCACGGCTGCGAGCAGCTGCCCCGCCTCATAGCGCGCGGTGGGCGCGGCGAGCCAGTCCTGCCGCGTGCCCTGCGCCTCCTGTTCCTCATAGACCGTCTGGCCGAACGCGACCTCGTAACCAGCCTCCGCCCAAAGCGTGCGCACGCGCAGGCAGAGCGAGGCCGTGAGCGCGTACTCGCCCGCACCGCAGTCAGGCAGCGTAAGCGGTACCTCGTCCTTGCTGCCCGGTGCGATGGAGGGCACGGCGCACTGCGTCTCGTAGACCGTCTCGCCGTCCCGCAAGAGCGACACGCGCAGCACGTAGTCCGACGCATCCCGGAAGAGGCTCTTGTTCTCGATCGTCACGGCGTCCCGCGCGGGCGTCAGGCGGAAATCCTGGTAGTTGAACTTCACCGCCTGCATCTTCGGCGAGAGTGAGCGGTCGGCGAAGACGATGCCGTCGCCGCTGAAATTGTAGTCGCAGGGGCGGTCGCCGAAATCGCCGCCATAGGCGTAGCTGTCACGTCCGTACCTGTCACGCCGCCAGAGCGCCTGATCGACGAAGTCCCAGATGAAGCCGCCCTGATAGCGCGGCTCCTCGTCCGCGAGATCCGTATACTTGTGCATGCCGCCGAGGCTGTTGCCCATCGCGTGCGAGTACTCGCAGCAAATGAAAGGCTTTTCCGGATGCACCGCAAGGAACGCGCGGATATCCGCGACCTTCGTATACATCTGGCTCTCCATGTCGCTCGTCGCCGGATAGCTGCGATCCCAAAAGATGCTCTCGTAGTGCACGAGGCGGCTCGGGTCCTCCCTGTGGAAGAATTCGCTCATCTCGTAGATATCCCTGCCGCCGCACGACTCGTTGCCGCACGACCAGATGAGAATGGAGGGATGGTTCTTGTCGCGCGCGAGCATCGAGCGCGCGCGGTCGAGCACCGCCGCCTGCCACTCCTCGTGGCTGTCCGGCAGCACGCCCTCCGACGGCACGTGCACGCCGTTCTTCTGCCAGGTACCGTGCGTCTCGAGATTCGTCTCATCGATGACGTAGA
>CACWQW010000009.1 GCA_902763085.1 Dongibacter bovis | reverse complement strand
GCGATTCTCCTTTGTGGTTGTGTTTGTGTGCAACTACATTTTACCACAAGGGTTCGCTATGGATTTTTAAGTGTTCAACTTAATTATACAATCCGCCTGAAAATGTCATTTGCTGCCTCGCCGCACGTCCGCGCGTCTACAAAGCTGCGTCTGTGCACTACGCCTGATGGAGATGCGCCGTGCTGTTGACGAGCTCGACCGTCGTGCCTTCTTTCTCATAGCAGACGATGTTCACGGCTGTATTGAATTGACGGATGGTCCAAACGTAGCGGAGATCCATGTGGAGCGCTGCCGCCAGGATGGTCCGAAGGATGGCACCATGGGCGACGACGACGATGGTCTCGCCCTCGTGCTTTGCGACGAGCTCATCGATGCAGGCGAGCGCACGCTTCTGCAGGATGGGAAAGCTCTCCCCGTGCGGAATCTCCAAGCGGTCCGGACGCGCAAAGAAATCGCGCAGGGCTTCCGGCCAGCGGGCAGTGATCTGCTCGTACGTCAGCCCCTCCCAGTCACCAAAGGAGAGCTCCCGCAGCGCTGCGCGTGGCTGGACCTCAAGTCCTTTGGCTCTCGCGATGCAGGCAGCCGTCTCCATGGCGCGCTTGAGGTCGCTCGCGTAGACGGCATGTACATTTTCCACGGGGAAATGCGCCGCCAGCTTCGCCGCCTGCGCTCTTCCAGCCTCCGTGAGATCCACATCAGACTGCCCCTGGTAACGGCCAGCCGTATTCCACTCCGTCTGCCCATGCCGTACGTAAATGATCTTTGTCATGATATCTCGTTCCTTTCCAGCAGGACATCCCGCCATGCTTCTAGAAGCCGTTCATTCTCCGTTCGCGTCCGCACGGCCACGCGCAGGAAGCCCTTGCCGATGCCGGGATAATTGCTGCAATCGCGCACGAGAATGCCGCGTCGGCGCAGTCCCTCGATACTCACTAACGCATCTTCTGCCACAGCAAATGAAACGAGCAGGAAATTCACGCCGGACGGATAGACCCGGGCGCCCGGCAGTTCTTCGATCCCCTTGGCGAGAAACGCTCCCTCCGCTTCGATGAGCGCACGCGTCTGCTCCTGCCAATCGGTCGCCTTGACGGCTGCGCAACCGGCAGCCTGTGCGAGTACGTTGACATTCCAGACGTCCTTGTGTCGGTCGAGGAGACGCACGAGAGACGGCTGCGCGATGGCAAAGCCGAGCCGCAGTCCCGGCAAGGCGAAGAACTTGGTGAGCGAACGGACGAGCAGCAAATGCGGCAGATGCGCCGCCTCTCTCCGCAGGGTATAGCGCACCTCATCGCGGCGAAAATCGAGAAAAGACTCATCCAGCATGAGCCCGCACCCCAAGGCCGTCAAACGTTCGGAAAGCGTGACGAGCTCGTCGCGCCGCAAGTGCGTGCCCGTCGGGTTGTTGGGATTGCCGAGCACGAGCAGGTCCGCTTCCGTGCGCTGCACCGCTTGCAAGAGCTCGTCCACGGAAATGCGAAAGTCCCGCTCCGCGCGCAAGGGCAGGTACTCGATCTCGCTCCCTGCCGCCATCGCCGCACGCTCATATTCGCTGAAGGAAGGCACAGGCAGTAGGACACGCCGCGGCTGCAGCGCGTGAAAATAGAGATAGAACAGCTCCGCCGCCCCATTGCCGAGGACGAGGGAATCTACTGGCGTCTCATAGAAGGACGCGAGTGCCGCCCGCAGCTCCCGCGCCTGCGGATCTGGGTAGTGCACCACCCCCTCGACATGAGAAAGGATCGCCTGCCGCACCGGCTCAGCCAGCCCGAGCGGATTGATGTTCGCTGAGAAGTCCAGCCATGCTCTCCCTGCAGCGCAGGGTTCATAGATATTCCCGCCGTGGACAAATCGCTCCACGCGCATCGCCTCTTTCTTTTTCCATGGTGATCCCCTCGCTGTCGACGGGGAGGATAACGTCCAGCGCGCCAACTGCCGCCAGCGATCATCCGAAGTTCGCCTTTGCCCCGTCCGGCCATTCCACGAAGATGCCGCCGGAGATGATCCTGCTGCTGCCGAGATACGCAACGTGCGGCAAGCATTCCTGCAGCCGCTCCGCCGCCTTTGCTGCCTGGCGCGAGAGAAGGACGCCGATGACGGTGCCGCTGTGTGCTGCCACGAGTCCGGGCGCCCCCACCCGATCTGCTGCCGCCTTGATGGCTTCGAAGTGCTGTTTCGGCAGGATCTCCTCGTTCCAACAGGCGCTGAGCGTTGCCGCTGCTGCCGCAGCCTGCGCGCCTTTGCCGAACGTCCGCAGCAACCCCGCCCAATCATGCGCAGGAAGAGCGCCCGCACGCGTCTCCCACACCTCATGGAACGAAACCGTATCGACGCAGCGCTGGGGATCCGTATCGAAAAGAGCCACGGAGAACGGCGGCGGGTCGAAGGTCTGAAAGACCCGTCCCGTCGTGTGGTCGAGCGCCACAACGCCAGGGAAAAAGGTCGCGTCCGTCGGCTCGATCTGCACGGCCAGCCGCAAGATCTCCTCCGGAGGCAGCGATCGGCCGAGTGCCAGCGACGCCGCCGCGATGACAGCGGCGATATCGGCACTCGAAGACGCCATGCCCTTCCCCCTTGGCAAGTCGCTCGAAAGTTTCATCCCCCAGGGGAAGGAGCTCACCCCCAGAAGAGACAATGTCGCCGACAGCGCACGCTGCGACTTTTCCCCGAGTCCCTGCCAGCCATGGAAGGCATCTGAGACGCGTACCGTCGTATATCGTTCGATGGGACAGGTCACGAGGAACGGCGCCCCATGATACCATCCCTGGATCAATTCCCCGCAGGAACCGGGAACGCGCACGCTCAATTCCATAGCAACTGCCAACCGCCCGCAAAAATCGGAGCACCGAGGAAAGCGTACGCCAGCCACGCCAGAGCCAGGAGCAGCGTCTCCGTGAGCTTTTCCGTTGCTCCGTAGACATCGCCCGTCAGCCCGCCGAGACGAGCAGAGGCGTAACGGTCAAAGAGTGCTGCTCCCGCGAGCGCCAGGACGCTGAGCAAAAGCGGCAACGGGCCCCACGGCACCGCAAAGACTGCCGTTGTGACGGCCGCCGCAGCGCGCGTGCGCCCATCTGCCGCCGCAGCGAACGCCTTTCCCATGCCTTCGGGACGCGCATAGGGGAACCCGGCAATCGCGCGCACCATCGCCATGCGCCCGATGACCGGTTGGAGGAAGAGCACAGGCAGGAGGACCTGAGGCGCAGCGAGGAGATCCAGCGTCAGCGACCAGTCGAGGAGCAGGCAGGCGCCGAACGCCGTGACGCCGAACGATCCCGTGCGGCTGTCCTTCATGATCTCGAGCATGCGCGCGCGGCTGCGGCCAGAGAAGAGTCCGTCCGCCGTGTCCATGAACCCATCGCAATGGAGGCCGCCCGTCAGCAGGATGGGCAGCAGCACGAGCGCAGCCGCACCCGCATGGGAAACCGCTCCCTGCCACACGCCAAACGTTCCCGCCACCAGCAGGGAAATCGCTCCGAGCAGTGCCCCGACGAGCGGGAAGCAGCGCGTGGACCTGCCGAAATCGGCCGCCGTGAGATCTCGCTGTTCGACGAAATGGATGCGCGTGAGAAATTGCAATGCCGTGAAAAACGAGCGCAAGCGTCTCCCTCCTCCTGATATCCTTACCGATCCTGCGTGCCGCGAAGCGTCAGGCGCTCCTGTCGCAGGCATCAATACCGCATGACCTGGAAAACGAGCGCCGTCGCGATGAGGAACAGGATCGTTGCCGTATACATCATGCGGATGCTCTCCATGATGTGATGCGGCGCGAGTTTCTCGATGGCATCCCCCATGTACGCACGGAACATCTTCTTGCCGAAATACGTATTGTAGCCGCCGAGCCGGATGTGCAGTGCCCCCGCCATCGGCGCCTCAGCATAGCCGCCGTTCGGACTCGGGTGCTTGGACGCATCCCGCCGCATGACGGCGAGTGCATGACGCACATCGAAGCCGAGGAAACCGGCGCTCACGACGAAGAGAAGTCCCGTAATTCTCGCGGGGATGTAACTGAGCACATCATCGAGGCGCGCAGCTGCCCTGCCGAAATAGAGATATTTCTCATTCTTGTAGCCGAGCATCGAGTCCATCGTATTCGCAGCGCGATACAGGACCGCGAGCGGCAGGCCGCCGATGGCGAAGTAGAACAGCGGCGCGATGATGCCGTCCGTCGTGTTCTCGGCAATGGTCTCCACCGTCGCGCGGGAGACCTCACCCGCATCGAGATGCGTCGTCTCTCGCCCGACGATCCAGCCGACGCGCTTGCGCGCACCGTCGAGATCGTCGCGCACGAGCAATGTATAGATTTCCCGCCCTGCCTGCGCGAGGCTCTTCGGAGAAATCGTGAAGGACAGCACGAGCGCTGAGATCACGCCGCTCCCCCAGGCAAACGGAATCTGATAGGAAAGATAGAGCACGAATGCCGCTGCCTCATAGGAGACCAGCAGCACGATCGATACGAGCAACGTCCCGGAGAGGAGCTTCCTCTCATCGGATTCCCCTGGCCGATAAAACAGGCGCTCAAGTCCACTGATGAGTTTCCCGATGAGCACAACCGGATGGAAGCGGGAACGCGGATCGCCGATGACGGCATCGATGAGGAAGGCGAGGATGGCAACGTTCATGCCCTTCCCTCCATGATAGCGGCCAACTTCTCCATATCGAGGCTCCGGCGCACGGTCTCCGCCAGGCGGTCATACGCACGCTCCTTCTCCAGGCGGCGATTCCTCTGGACAGGCAAGGGGCGGAGGCCTTTCCGCCGCCGTAAGATGTTGAGGAACTGGCGGCGGAATCCGTCATGATCGAAGATTCCATGCAGATACGTACCAAAGATGCGTCCATCCTCGCTGAGCGCTCCATCCCAGGCATTTATCGCCTGTTCTCCCTGACGCGTCAGATGGAAGGGATGACGCACCTCGGCGGTGAACTCCGTGCGCCCCATGTGGATCTCATAACCTCTGAGCTGCTTCCCCATGAGCACGCCATCATAGAACTCCATGCCGGGGCAATCTGCTGTCACCTGCACCGTGCGTTTTTCCTCTGCGAAGACCGTCTTCATCGGCAGGTAGCCGAGTCCCTGGACGGCATCATGCGCTGACTCCGTGTGATGCGGATCGGCGATCTCCTCACCGAGCATCTGGTAGCCACCACAGATGCCGACGAGCGGCGTCCCTTGCCCCACGAGCTGGCGGACAGCCCGTTCGATGCCGCTTTCGCGCACATAAAGCAAATCTTCCGTCGTGTTCTTCGAACCGGGCAACAGGATGACATCCGGGGCCAACGAGCGGAGTTCCTCCGCGTCGCGCACGTAGACCACTTCGGCATCCGGCTCGTCTGAGAGCGCATCGAAATCCGTGAAATTTGATATTTTCGGCGTCTCGATCACCGCCAGGCGCAGTTCCTTCTTCTGCTTCTCCGCCTCGCGCTCTTTGTCCTCCAGGGAGACCGAGTCCTCATCGTCGATGCCTAGATGCTCAAGATAGGGCACGATGCCGAGCACCGGCTTGCCCGTCTTCTGCTCCAGGAAATCGACGGCGGGAGCCATGAGCGTGACATCGCCGCGGAATTTATTGATGATAAGCCCCTTGACGAGTGCCCGCTCCTCTTCATCAAGGAGTGCGAGCGTCCCGACGAGCGCAGCGAGTGAGCCGCCGCGGTCGATATCGGCGATGAGGAGCACCGGCGCCTGCAGATATTTGGCGACGCGCATGTTGACGATATCGTCATCCTTGAGGTTGATCTCCGCCGGGCTCCCCGCCCCCTCGATGACGATGGTATCGAACTGCTGCTGCAGGCGAGCGAGCGCCGCCGTCACATGGCCGAAGAGCTGCACGGATTTCCCCTTGTGGTATTCCCTTGCACTCATGTTGCCGATCGATTTCCCATCGACGATGACCTGCGAGCAGGAATTCCCCGTCGGTTTCAGGAGCACCGGATTCATATCCACGAAGGGCGACAGGCCGGCCGCCTCCGCCTGCGCGACCTGGGCGCGTCCCATCTCGCCGCCCTCTTTCGTCACGTAGGAATTGAGCGCCATGTTCTGCGCCTTGAACGGGACGACGCGCCGCCCTTCCTGATGGAAGATGCGACAGAGCGCCGTTGCGAGAATGCTTTTGCCGACATGGGAGCTCGTCCCCATGAGCATGATGGTTTCGGTCATTGCTATGCCTCCGACAATTTCTTTACGTCCACGGGAATCCCCGCCACGGTGAGATAAACAGCCTTCGCCGCTTGGGCAAGCTGCTGATTCGCTCGTCCTGCCACATCGCGATAGAGGCGAGAGAGCCTGTGCTCCGGAACGATGCCGGCGCCGACCTCGTTCGTCACGAAGATGCAGCGGACACCAGCCTCACGGACAGCGATGATGAGGCGCCCTACCGCCTCCTCTGCCTTCGCATAGACCAATGCCTCATCTTCCAGCTGCCGCTCCTCGAGCGAACAGAGCAGGTTGCTCAGATAGATGGTCACGCAGTCAAAGAGGATCGTATCGCTGGCCGCGGCCGCCTGCCCGATTGCCTGCTCCGCGGCGAAGGGCGCCTCATACGTCTGCCACACGGAGGGACGCCGTTTCCTGTGCAGCGCCACGCGGTAACGCATCTCCTCATCGAAGATCTGCGCCGTCGCGATGTAGGCAATGCGCTTCCCATGCGCGGCGGCATATCGTTCGGCGAAAGCGGACTTGCCGCTGCGCGCGCCGCCGGTCACGAGGATGATCTCACCTTGCGTCTGACTCATCTTCCCATCTCCTCCGCATAGGCACGACACTCCTTGAGGAAGCGGCACGCCGCTTCCGGGCAGCCGGCGAAATGAATGTGCAGATAGCTGCCGAGCGTGCGGCGGTACTGCTGTCCCGCTGCATACTGCGCACCATTGCGCAATCTCGTCAACTCGAACGGACGCGTCGCCGCCAGCGGCTCACGCTCCCGCGAAAAGTGAAACTCATGGCCGTGCAGCACGTTTCCTGCCGCCCCGAGCGGGCCATCCTGGCACAAACGGGCCGTCACGTAGCCGACCATCTGCAGACGCTGCTGCATCACCGCGCGCCCTGAAAAAACGCCGCACATCGCATGTGCATCGCCCGCGAAATCCACCAGCTCCTCCATCAGGTACATATAGCCGCCGCACTCAGCGTAGATGGGCATGCCCTCCTCCGCCGCCTGCCGGATGCTGCGTCGCATGGAGGCATTTTCTGCCAGCTGCGCGGCGAACATTTCAGGGAATCCGCCGCCGATCAGCACGCCGTCGACGGCGGGCAGTGCCTCATCGTGCAGAGGCTGAAAGGGCACGAGGACCGCGCCGAGCCGCTCGAGCACGCGCAGGCTCGTCGGATAGTAGAAACTGAACGCTTCATCCCGCGCGATGCCGAGGCGCAGGCCGCGTCCCGGCTGTGCGTCGTACTCGGCGCGGGGGAGCAAAGCGTCTTCCGCTTCGACGTCCAGCGGTCTTGCTGCAGCCGCGAGCCGCCGGATGGCCTCGAGGTCGAGGGAAGCGGCCGCCATCTCGCCCATGTCCCGTACCTTTGCCGCCGCTTCCGTCTCCGTCGTCGGCGTCAGGCCGAGATGGCGCTCCGGCAGCACGAGTCCCTCATCGCGTCGCACGGCACCGTAGACGGGCATGCCGATGTCCGCCAGTGCCGTGCGAATCAACGCCTCATGCGTCAAGGAACCGAGGCGGTTGAGCAGTACCCCGGCCAGCTCCACATCCCGGTCGTAGTCCCGGAACCCGAGTGCGACCGCCGCTGCCGAAGCCCCCATGGACTTGGCATCGATGACGAGGAGGATCGGCGCGGCGAGCGCTTTGGCGATCTCCGCTGTCGAGCTCACGCCCTGCCGCCCGCCGTCATAAAGGCCCATGACTCCCTCGATGACGGCGATGTCCGCATCCGCCGCCGTCTCCAGGAACAGCGTGCGCAGATGCTGCTTCGGAACGAGCCAAGTATCGAGATTATGGGACGGCCTGCCGCTCGCCAAGGCATGGAAACCGGTATCGATATAATCGGGCCCTACTTTATAGGACTGCACCTTGAGCCCCCGCTGACGCAGAGCCGCCAAAAGCCCTGTCACCAGCGTCGTCTTGCCGGCGCCGCTCTGCGTAGCCGCTATGACGAGGCGCGGTATCCTCCGCTTCATCTTCTCTGCCTCCGCTTTCCTCAGAAACGCGTATCATCCAAATCGTACATCAGCGCATTGACCACGGCTGCCGCGATCGGGCTGCCGCCCTTCGTTCCCTCCACCGTGATGTAGGGGACGAAGGGATTGCGCCGCAGTTGTTCCTTGGAGTCCGCCGCGCCGACGAAACCGACGGGAATGCCGACGATGCAGGCCGGCCGCATCCCCTCTTCCTCGACGAGGCGGAGTACCTCATAGAGTGCCGTCGGTGCATTGCCGATCGCCACGATGCTGCCGTCAAGCGCCGGGCCGAACCGACGCATCGCCGCCATCGAGCGCGTGATGCCGGAGGCCTTGGCAAAGGCGGCGACATCAGGATCCGCGATGAGGCAATGCACCTCACCGCCGAAGGAGGCGAGCTTCCGCTTGTTGATGCCCGTGCGCACCATCTCGACATCCGTATAGATGGAGGCCCCGGCCCGCAAGGCCTGCTGCGCTGCTGCCACCGCCTGCGGATGCAGGTGGATGAGTGGAGCGTACTCCACATCTCCCGCCGCGTGGATGATGCGCGAATAGATCTTCGTCTCGACCTCGCTCAAATGATACGGCGCCAGATGTGGAGCGATGAGCTCCATGCTGCGATCTTCGATTTCCCTCGGTTTCTTGATAAAATCCATCAGACTGCCTCCTGTTGTGCAAGGAACGACAAGACTTCCTCAAACGTATGCGCGAGGTGCGGATACGAAAGCTGCGGCCGATCGATGAGGACGACAGGCAAGCCGAGCGCCTTTGCGGCGGCCAGTTTCGTATCCGTGCCACCGACCTGTCCGCTGTTCTTCGTCACGAGGACCTCTGCCTCATAGCGGCGGAACATCTCCAGGTTCAACGCCGCACTGAACGGGCCTTGCATGGCGACGATCTGCGCCGGCTTGAGCCCGAGCGCCTCGCAGGCGGCAAGCACCTCAGAAGTCGGCAGGACGCGCGCGATAAGCACGGCCTCGGCGAGCGCGGGGGAAGTCGTGAACACCTTGAGGTTGTGGCTCCCCGTCGTGAGGAAAATGCGTCTGCCAAGCGCCGCGGCAAGTCGCGCTGCCTCCTCGTAGTCGCGTACGACATGGATATCGCCATCCAGTGGCGTCAGGCTGCGTTCGTAGCGCAGGTAAGGAAGCGAGAGCTTCGCCGCTGCCGCCATCGCATTTTCTGACACGTGCACCGCATACGGATGGCTCGCATCGATGATGCACCGCACCGCATGCTCCCCACAGTAGTGGATGAGTGCCGTCGCGTCCAGCGGCTCTTCATTGATGAGCAGCTGTCCGCGTCCCTCACCTGCGGCCAGGAGCTCTGCTCCATAGCGACTCGTGACAGACGCCGCGACGGAATATCCGGCTACAAGCAGCCGCCCGACGAGCTGCCGCCCATCCGCCGTTCCCGCCGCGAGGAAGATCATAGTCCTTCCTCCTTGTTGCCGTACCCGCGCGGCGTGATCATCCAGCCTTCGCGCACATACGTCTGCGAATTACCGATGATGACGAGCGAGAACATGTTGATCTCTTCCTCGGTGAAATCGCGCAGCGTCGAGAGCACCTTCCTCTCCTCCGGACGCGCCGCTGCCGTCACGATGCCCACAGGCGTGGCGGGATCGCGGTAGCGGAGCAGGATGTCGCGCACCTGTTCGATGTTCTTCACGCGCTTATGGCTCTTGGGGTTGTAAAGGGTGATGACGAAATCCCCCTCCCCTGCCATGTGCACGCGCTTCTCGATGAGTTCCCAAGGCGTCAGGAGATTCGAGAGGCTGATGACCGCGAAATCATGCATGAGCGGCGCCCCGAGCAGGGACGCCGCTGCATTGACCGCCGATACGCCAGCAATGGTCCCATTGTATTCCGGACGCTTTTCCCGCGGCATCTGCAGCAGGATCTCCAGCACGAGACCAGCCATGCCATAGACGCCGGCATCCCCGCTGGAAATGACCACGGTTTCCCTGCCGTCCGACGCGGATGCGACTGCCATGCGACAGCGGTCGATTTCCTGCATCATGCCCGTGCCGATGACGTCTTTCCCCTCGAGCAGCGGCGCGATGAGCTTGATGTAGGTATGATAGCCTGCCACCACCTGCGCGTGCTCGATGGCCGCACGTGCACGCGGCGTCATATCGAGAAGACTTCCCGGACCGATTCCTACGACTGTAATGTTTGCCATACCAAAGCCACCGTCACTTTCTTGAACTTCGTCTTCCCCAGCGCCAGCCTGCCACGGGCAGGCCCGGCCTCCGCAAGCGCTGCCGCCTCCGCGACGTTGCCGACGCCGATGGTCTTTCTCACGAAAGGGGACTCCTGCAAGCCGTATCGATCGACCATGGCCTGCAAAGCACTCTGATCATAGAAATGCAAGGGAATCCCGCGCTTTTTCGCCGTCTCACGCAGACCCGCCTCATCTTTCTTCACCTCAGTCGTCGCCATGACATCCACGGCATTCTCGGGCAGGCCGAGATGAGACAGCGATGCGGCGAGTGCCTGCTCGATCTCATCCGCCGCGACGCCCCTACGGCAACCGACCCCTGCAATCAGGCGGCGGGGACAAAGGCGTAGGTGCCTCCCCTGGCATTTCCTCTGCCGCGCGTCCGTGATCAAGACCGCGACCTTTCCCTCGCTCTCTACCTGTGCCGCCGCGCTCGCTCCGTCACCAGGAACGAGCCGCACCGCGAGGCCGAGTGCGCGCAAGGCCTCTGCGTAGAACTCCGCCAACCGGAGGCGCGTATCGATGCAATAGACGACCTCCCGACCGGAAAGCAGAGCGCGGTTGACGGATAGGATGGCGTCATGAGGCTGCGGGAAAAGTCCCAGGCGTCCGGCAATCGCATCCGGCGCCAGTCTCCCCTCTACATCCGTTGCCGTCGTAATCACGGGGTCGCTTCCGAGCGCCTGCGCCAACTGCCGCGTGAGGGCATTGGCCCCACCCACATGTCCAGAGAGCAGGCTGATGACATGATGCGCCTGCTCATCGAGCACGAGGATGGCAGGGTCCTCGAGCTTCCCCCTGAGCAGAGGGGCGATCGTCCGTACGACGATCCCGGTCGCCATGAGGAAGATGAGCGCATCATAGCTATGGAACTTCGCTCCCACGATCTCCGAGAGACGGGAAAAGGCCTGCGCCTCTGGGAACTCCGCTCGGCATCGCTCCCCGACGAAGATATCCGCATCCGGCAGGGCCGCCCGCACGCGCTGTGCCGTCTTCACGCCCATGGGGGTCAGCGCGAAAACCGCGGTTCTCATTGTTTTCCTTTGCGGAACATGTGCGAGAATTCCGGCGCATATAGGCGTGAGAGATCATACGCCGCATCGAGGCAGCGGCTGACGACGATCATCGCCTGCCGCTGGATGCCCGCTTCCTTTACCTTCGCCACGATGGTCGCGAGCGTCCCACGGACGATCTTCTCATCCGGCCACGAGGCACGCTGTACGACAGCGATCGGCGTCTCCTGCGCATAGCCCCCCGCGGTCAGCTCCCGCACGACTTCATCGAGCATGGCGACTGAGAGATAGATGCACATCGTCGCCTGGTGCTGCGCGAGCTGCCGCAGGCTCTCCGCCTTCGGTACGGGCGTGCGGCCAGCGGCGCGCGTGATGATGACCGTCTGGCTGATGCCCGGGAGCGTGTACTCCTGTTTCAGTGCCGCGGCCGTCGCGAAGCAAGAGCTCACGCCAGGCGTCACGTCGAACGCGATGCCACGCTCCGCGAGCGCATCCATCTGCTCCTGAATTGCCCCGTAAACAGAAGGATCTCCTGTATGCAGCCGCACAGTCGTCTTCCCCGCCTGCTCCGCTTCCTCCATGACAGACAGGACCTCTGCGAGCGTCATGCCTGCCGAGTCATAGGTCTGCGCTCCCTTCTTGCAAAGCTGCAGGAACTCCGGGCTGACCAGCGATCCCGCATAGATCACGACATCCGCTTCCGCCAGCAGACGCGCGCCCCGCACCGTGATGAGGTCCGTCGCCCCGGGACCGGCGCCAACGATATGTACCATAGATCTGCACCTTCCTTATCATTCCTTTTGGCTATCCCCATTATACTAAGTCGGCAAAAGGAAGTCTATGGGAAACGCCCTCATTCTTCATAGGGAATCTCGTTTTCCTCGCAGAAGAAGCGTGCTGCTTCTTTCAGATGGGCACGCCAAAAGGCCTGCCAGGCTGCCTGCAGCGAAAGGCGCTCGATCTCCTTGCGGAAATGGAGGCTCGCCCCCCGCTGCGCCAAGGCAGCGCTCAGGCGTTCGCGCACCTCACGCGGCTGCGTCCGCACGAAGGCTTGCATCGCCTCATGTTCATCGCTGTCGCAGACGTTGGTGAGCGGCACATACCGCTCAAAGTCATCCTCGATCCGCATGGCATGCGCCATGGCGGCGTCATCCTGCCAATCGTCATGCAGCAGGATGACGCGCCCTTCCACGAGGTCGACATATCCGGGCAGGACATCGGACTGTGCGAAGGCATCTGCCAGTTCTGCCAGCTTGATCTCCATCGTTCCCATCCCTTCTCCTTCAGTTCGGATCGATCTTTTCCTTGGCAGCATTCTCGAGCAGGCTGTCGCGCCGCATCTTCGAGGCCGTGAAGTAGTCATGAATATACTGGCGGTCGTGAGACTCACACGCCTCAATCACCTCGCCGAGGATCTCCTGCAGCTGACGCAGGTTTCTCGCGATCTCCCCGCCATTCGTCATGCAGATATCCGCCCACATATCCGCATTGGAAGACGCGATGCGCGTCGTATCCTTGAACCCGCCGCCAATCAGCTTGATGCAGGATTCCAGATCATCTCCCGAGCGGTTCAGCAGGGTGACGAGGGCCGCCGCCGCGACATGCGGCACGTGGCTGATGACCGCAGCACAGCGGTCGTGCTGCGCGATCTCCATCGGGACGAAATTCGCCTCCGTGTAGCGCAGGAGGTCAAGGAGCTTCCGATAGACCTCCCGCGGCGCCCCCGTATCCTCGATGATGACGTAAGCCTTGCCGCGGAAGAGATCGGGGTCTGCAGCATCGACGCCGCTCTTTTCCTTGCCCGTCATCGGGTGCCCTGCGATATAATAGACGGTTTCCGGCAGGATCTCTCGCAGGTGCTGCCAGACATAGCCTTTGGTGCTGCCGGCATCCGTCAGGATGGTGTGCGGCGAGAGATAGGGCAGGAGCCTTTGCACCATCGGCACGATCTGCAGGACCGGCGGGCTCAGAAAGACGATGTCCGCGTCCCCTACGACTTCCGCCAGGTCCGCCGACGCATAGTCGACGGCACCGCATTTGACCGCATGCTGCATCGACCGTTCCGTACGGCAGAGGCCCGTGATGTAGATTCCATCTCCCAGCGCGCGTTTCAAGCAGAGTCCAAGAGAGCCGCCGATGAGTCCCACGCCGATGATGGCGAGCTTGATCCGTTTGCCTGCAGAGCTGCTCATAATGATTTCCCCATGAGCGCGCCGATCTGCTGCACCTCTTCCATCAGACGGCGGAAATTCTTCGGCGTCAGGCTCTGGTCTCCATCGGAAAGCGCCACCTCCGGATGCGGATGCACCTCAATGATGAGCCCATCTGCGCCAGCGGCAATCGCAGCGCGTGCCATCGGACGTACCATCTGCCAACGGCCCGTGCCGTGACTCGGGTCCACGATGATCGGCAGATGCGACAGCTCCTTGATGGCAGCGACCGCAGAGAGATCCAACGTATTGCGCGTGAAGGTCTCATACGTGCGGATGCCGCGCTCGCAGAGGATGATCTCTTCGTTCCCCCCCGCCGCAATGTATTCTGCAGCATTGAGCCACTCACTGATCGTCGAGGAAAGACCGCGTTTGAGCATCACCGGCTTCTTCGCCTTGCCGAGCGCCTTGAGGAGCTGGAAATTCTGCATGTTGCGTGCGCCGACCTGATAGACATCCGCATACGCGCCGATAAGATCGATATCGTCCTTATCGACGATCTCCGTGACGACCTTGAGGCCATTCTCATCCGCCGCCTTGCGCAGCATCTTCAGCCCCTTTTCTGCGAGCCCCTGGAAATCATAGGGAGACGTCCGCGGCTTGAATGCGCCACCGCGCAGGAACTGAGCGCCGCCGTCCTTCACGCAGCGGGCGGCTTCCTGCAGCTGCTCCTCGCTCTCCACGGCACACGGGCCTGCCATGATGGTCAAATGATCGCCGCCGATCTTCACGCCATCCACATCGATGACCGTGTCAGACGGATGGAACTCCCGGCTCACCAGCTTGTATTTCTCCGTGATGCGGACGGTCTTCTCCACGCCGGACATCATATTCATTTCCAGGTTTGCGATCTTCTTCTTATCGCCGATCACGCCGACAATCGTACGGTCTTCCCCTTTGGAAAGATGAAATGTCAAGCCATTGGCCTTGATCTTTTCCTCGACTCCGTTCAAATCGGCTTCTGTGGATGTCGGACTCATGACGATGATCATAGCGTTTTCCTCCTCATACATAAAAAAGCCCGTCCCTCTACAGGGACGAGCTGACTTACCCGTGGTACCACCCTGCTTGCTCACGCAAGCCTCTCTTTCGGATACAGACATATCCTAGCCCATGATAACGGAGGCATCCGGCAAGACCTACCACATCGTGTGCTTCAGCCCGCTGTTCCAAAGTGTATTTCAGAAGCTTCCCATACCGCGTTTCACCAAACCGCGACTCTCTACCACGATCCGCTTCCTACTTTTCTCTCTCATCACATTTCACTTGATTGTTTTCATCCTAACATCAGCCTATGGCTTTGTCAAGGGAATCTCCCTTTTTTCTGGAACGGATGCGTTCCGCCGTCTCGAGGTAGACGACCCATTCCGCGATGTTGACCGCATGATCGCCGATGCGCTCGAGGAACCTAGCGATGAAGAGGAGCTTTGTGACTTCCTCGGGAGGATATGTGGAATTGCTGATGAAGTGCGACAGGGAATAGAAGGTCCGGTTGAAGATCTCATCCATCGCCTTGTCCGTATGGCGAACCTCATCGGCGAGACGCACATCCGCCGTACGATAGGCCTCCATCGCCTTGGATACCATCTCCACGGAGCAGTCGGCCAGTTCGCGGATCAGTTTCTTCCGCTCGTCATCGAGCGGCGCCTTCCCCGTCGTCGCCACGCGCGCGATATCGAACGCGTGGTCACCGATGCGCTCGATATCCGTCGAGATCTTGAAGCCCGTCGCGATCACGCGCAGATCGTGTGCGATCGGCTGCTGCTTCGCAATCAGCAGGATGCAGTCATCCTCGATATCGATGATCATATCGTCGATCGCATCGTCTTCCTTCATGACGGTCTTTGCGAGCTCCGCATCGTTTTCCAGCAGGGCCTTGACGGATTTCTTGACCGCCTCCTGCGCCATGATGCCCATCTGATGCACTTTATCCTGCACGACGGCAAGGTCGTGGATATATTCCTGTCTCGTCTTTTCCATCAGCCGAACCTCCCTGTGATGTAATCCTCTGTCTTCTTATCGTGAGGCTTCGTGAAAATCACATCCGTCTTATCGTGTTCAATCAACTTGCCATTGAGGAAAAACGCCGTGAAGTCAGAGACACGCGCTGCCTGCTGCATGTTATGCGTGACCATGACGATGGTGAAATCCTTCTTGATCTCTGCGACAAGTTCCTCGATCTTCATCGTGGAAATCGGGTCGAGGGCCGAGCACGGCTCGTCCATGAGCACGACTTCCGGCTCCACGGCCATGACGCGCGCGATGCAGAGGCGCTGCTGCTGACCACCGGACATGCCCATGGCGGAAGCATTCAGCCGGTCCTTGACCTCATCCCAGAGGGCGGCACCGCGCAAGCTCTTCTCCACGATCTCATCGAGCTTCTTCTTGTCCTTCAGCCCGTGCACGCGGCAGCCGTAGGCGACATTGTCGTAAATCGACATTGGGAACGGATTCGGCCTCTGGAATACCATGCCGACGCGCTTGCGAAGCTGTACCAGATCTGTCTCCGGCGCGTAGATATCCTCGCCGTCGAGCTGGATCTCGCCCTCGACCCGCACGCCGTCGATGAGGTCGTTCATGCGGTTCAGCGTGCGCAAGAACGTCGACTTGCCGCAGCCGGACGGCCCAATCAACGCGACCACTTTATGCTCAGGAACCTCTAAGCCCACATCGAAGAGCGCCTGATGCTCCCCATAGAAAAGGTTGAGGTTCTCTACATTCATTTTCATAGCTTGTCCTCCTAAGAATTCATGATCAGCGCAGAGGCGGCTCTTTCTGATACGCCATTCGCCTCGCAGCGGGACGAATCTCCCGTACGTCCCCAGGCTCGTCAATGAGAGGGCTGATGCACCTATCCGACGCCTTCCTCTTCTTTCCCAGTCTCAGGCGCTGCTTTATCTGCGCGTCCATCCTCCGCAGGACGTTCCTGCGGCGAAGGGGCCGCGTCCTGCTCGAGGACGTATCGATAAAGGTAGCCATCGCGGACACCTGCCCGCGTGACTTCCACCCATTCGCTGTGGAAGTGCTTGATCAGCGTGTAGAGAATGATCATCCCCGGCAGCACAGTACGCACGCGATCCGGCACGACTTTGAGGAGGACTTCGAGCGTCTCGACAGGGATGGCCTTCCCCGCATCATTTTCGAGGAGCCTGATCATCTTCTTGATATTGGGCGCCTTGATCCTCATGTTCGTGAGGGGCAGCTGAAAGAGGTAGTTGTTGAGTTTCCGCGCGGCACGAATTGTCCCGCCCACACCGCAGACGATGGTGTATTCCCCTTCGTACAGATCCGTATCCTGTTTCAGGAGATTGAGCACCATCTGCCGGATGGACTTGCGCTCCGCCCGGCTCGGCAGGAGATTCGTGACATAGCGGTCGTACGTGTTGAGCGAGCCGATGGGGAGGCTCACCTTCTTCTTGATCTCCCCGCCCGCATAGACGACGAGCTCCGTAGACGCGCCACCGATATCCACCAGCAGGCCATCCGTCACCTCGACGGCGTGCGAAGCGCCGATGAAATCGAGCTCCGCCTCCGTCTCGCCGGAAATCACTTCGATCTTGATCCCCGTGCGCTCCATGATCTCCGCCACCGCAGCGCGGCTGTTCACCGCGTTCCGCAGCGCCGCCGTCGCAAAGACATGGTAATCCGTAATGCCAAGGTCCTGCAGGATCATGCGGAATTCCGCGAGCACCTCGCAGGCGCGATTCACCCCTTCCGGGAGCATCTGTCCGTTCTTCACGTAAGATGCCAAGCCGACGGACTCCTTCTTCCCCATCACCAGAGAAAGCTGTCCCCGTTCCAGCTTGTAGATGTTCATGCGAACGGTGTTGGAACCGACATCGATAATCGCGTACATACTCTTTCTCCCCTCTGCATCTCCATCACGTTCTCATTTTAATCCTGCCGCTCGTGGGCTGTGTTTTCTTTATGTAAATTCTGTGTAAATTTTCCAGAAAACCTCCCGCGCCGCACGGCTTTTCACACGCAAAACGTGTCCCTTGCAAAAAAAGAAAGCGCAATGCGAGGCCGTGGTGGACCTGCATTGCGCCCTGAAAGGAACTGCGAAAAAACTCAATAGAGATGCTTCAGGAAATTCTCCATCATCCGCTTGCCATCCGGAGTGAGGATGGACTCCGGATGGAACTGGATGCCCTCGACGTCGTATGTCTTATGACGGACCCCCATGACGGTGCCGTCCTCTAGCGCACTGGTGATCGTCAGGCAGGACGGCATCGTTTCGCGGTCGATGACGAGCGAATGGTAGCGCCCTACGTGGACGTCCTGCGGCACGCCAGCATAGATGCCCGTACCGCAATGGCGGAGCGGCGAGGTCTTGCCATGAACGATAGCAGCGGCGCGGACGACCTTGCCGCCGAACACCTCACCGATGGCCTGATGACCGAGGCAAATGCCGAGGATGGGGACCTTTCCTGCAAACGTGCGGATCACGTCCTCGGTGATCCCGGCATCGGCCGGCACACCAGGTCCTGGGGAGAGGACGATGCCCTCATAGCCCGTCCGCTCGATCTCCTCTACCGTCGTCTTATCATTGCGGATGACTTCCACGGAAGCGCCGAGTTCAGAGAGCAGCTGATAGACGTTGTAGGTAAAGGAATCGTAATTATCTAAAAGCAACAACATCGTTCTCGACCTCCTCGACGACTTCAAACAGCGCTTTCGACTTCTGCAGGATTTCCTGATACTCCCGCTCCGGCACGGAATCGGCAACGATGCCGGCACCGGATTGGATGACCGCTGTATCGTCATTTTCGATGCGCATGGTGCGCAGCGTAATGCACATGTCCATATTGCCCGCGAAGTCCATGTAGCCGACGGTGCCAGAATACGTATTGCGCGGCACGGGCTCGAGATCATGGATGATCTCCATCGCACGGAGTTTCGGAGCGCCGCTGACCGTCCCGGCAGGGAAGGTCGCCTTGAGGACATCCATGGGCGTAAAGCCCTGCTTGAGCCGCCCCGTGACCTCAGAGACCATGTGCATGACATGGCTGAAATGCTCCACCTGGCGCAGCTTCGTGACATGGACCGTCCCCGCCTCGCTGATGCGGCCGATGTCATTGCGAGCGAGATCAACGAGCATCGAGTGCTCGGCACACTCCTTCGTGTCCGCTGTCAGCTCCTTCGCCAGCGCCGCATCCTCCGCGGCGTTCCGGCCGCGCCTGCGCGTGCCGGCAATCGGATAGGTGAAGAGCTGCTTGTCGGCGACCTTGACGAGCATCTCCGGCGAGGCGCCCACGAGCTTGACACTGCCGAAATTCATGTAGAACATGTACGGCGACGGGTTCACCTGGCGCAGCCGCCGATAGAAGTGGAAACAGGGCTTGGTGATCTTCGCGCGGAATTGACGGGACGGCACGACCTGGAAGATATCTCCCGCGAAGATGTGCTCCTTGGCCTTTTCGATGGCCGTGAGGAAATCCGCCGGTGCCTTGCCGTATTCCTTGAGGAAGTCCAGCGGTTCCTCCCGTGCAGCCGGTGACTCCGGCTGCGGCGGCAGCGGCGCTGCGAGCCTCCTGACGAGCGCCGCGATCTTCGTCTCCACCTCTCCATAGACGGGCGCCGCCTCGCGTCCCTTCGTATCCGCGAGGTAGATGAGGCGCGCGCTGTTCTTGAGCGCGTCGATCACGACGAGGACGCGGCAGAGCATGAATTGCCCGAGCAGCTCCTCGTCGCCCAGCGTCATCCCGCGCACGCGGTCAAACGTCGCAACGGTTTCGTAGTTGAAGTAGCCGACGAGGCCGCCGTTCGCCAGCGGCAGATGCGCATCCTCCAGCGCCGGACGGAACCGCTTCATATACGTCTTGATGGTATCGACCGGTGCCCCATCGATGCTTTTCATGAGGTCGTTTTCCTTGATCATCAACTTGTTCCGAAATACTTGCAGCCGCGCAAACGGCTCAGCGCCGATGAAGGAAAACCGGCCGAATTGCTGCTGCGTCGTATCGACGGATTCAAGGATGAAGCCTTTTTCCTGGTCGACGAGCTTATAGTAGACCGACACCGGCGTATCGAGATCCATATTGATTTCCGTCGACACGGCGATGAGGTTGTGGTCCTCTGACAGGCGCCGGAAATCATCAAGGCTTGGTATCAGATGCATGCTGCTCACTCCTCTATCTGGTCTGTAGCATCCTGGAAATTCTCAGCACAATGTGTTACGCTGGACAAAGATCGCAAAATGGGAGGAATCACTATGGAAACGCATTGCATCGGCTTTCCGCCGAGCATCGATTCGGACTGCCAGATCCTGGTTCTCGGCTCTATGCCCAGCGTCAAGTCTCTCTCAGCCCAGCAGTATTATGCCCATCCGCAGAACAGGTTCTGGCCGCTCATGGCACTGCTCTTGACGGGAAAGGCAGAGGCACCGGCAGCGTACGACGCGCGCCTGCGCTTGCTGCTTTCCCATCACATCGCCCTCTGGGACGCGATCGCGAGCTGCGAGCGCGCCGGCAGCCTCGACACGGCCATCCACGCGGAACGCGGCAACGATTTCACGGTGCTGCTCACTGCGTATCCGGCGATCCGCACCATCTGCTTCAACGGCGCGAAATCCTATCAATGTTTCCGCCGCTACAACCAGCAGCTGCTCTCGCGCACCGACCTCACGTTCCACCCCCTGCCCTCCACGAGCCCCGCCAATGCGAAATGGCGTCTTCCCATGCTCGCTGAGGTCTGGGGAACGGCCCTCTTCGGTGATTCCTTCACTTCCCGTAACGCGCATCTAGCGCCTGACGCATCGAACGGATGAGCTGCATCGCCTCGTCGAACTTCCCCTGCAGGAGGCGTCCGACGACGGCACTGCCGACGATGACGGCATCGGCGTGCGCGGCGGCCTCGACGGCCGCCTCCGGCGAACCGATGCCGAAGCCGACAGCCAGCGGCGTCTGCGTGAATTCCCGCGCCTCTGCGCAGACCTGGCCGATGGTCGAATAATCGATCTTCTTGACGCCCGTGACGCCGTTGTTTGACACGCAATAAATGAAGCCGGTGGCACCCACGCACGTTTCCTTCATGCGCGCCGGCGTCGTGCCGGGCGTGATGAACTCCGCCAGATGGAACGCGTGCGAAACGCAGATACGGCGCATCTCTCCCGACTCCTCGTGCGGCACGTCCGGCACGATGATGCCATCCATGCCCGCCCCTTGGAAATCCTGCACGAACCGCTCGAACCCATAGTGGAGCATCGTGTTGATATACCCCATGCCGATGAGCGGGATCTCGGAAAACGAACGGATCTGCCGCACGATCTCGATTTCCTTTTCCGTCGTGATGCCGTTCTTCAACGCACGAACGGAAGCATCCTGGATCACGGGGCCATCCGCCATCGGATCAGAGAACGGCAGGCCGAGCTCGATGACATCGGCGCCCGCCTTTTCCGCCTCCTGCACGGCTCGATACGTCGTCTCAAGATCCGGAGCACCTGCCGTGATATAGATGAAGATTCCCTTGCGCCCCGCTGCTTTGAGCGCTGCCATCTTTTTCTCCAAACGCGTCTGCATATCGTTTTCCTCCATTCCGTTCGCCGTCATTCGATGCTTTCTCCCAAGACCTTGGCCACCATCGCCACATCCTTATCGCCGCGCCCGGAAAGGCACACGACGACGCTTTGCTCCTTCGTGGTCTTTGGCATGAGCTTCTCGAGATACGCCAACGCGTGGGAGCTTTCCATCGCGGGGATGATGCCTTCGATCTCCGAAAGGCGCTGGAAAGCGGCGAGTGCTTCCTGATCGGTGACGGAGACATACTGAGCGATGCCCGTATCCTTGAAGAACGAGTGCTCCGGCCCTACACCCGGATAGTCGAGGCCAGCGGAGATGCTGTACGCCTCGACGACTTGGCCGTCCGGCGTCTGCAAGAGGTAGCTATAGGCGCCGTGCAGGATCCCGGGCTCACCGGCGCCCGAGAGCGTGCGCGCATTCTCTCCCGTCGCCTCGCCGCGGCCGCCCGCCTCGACGCCGATTTTCGTGACCTGCGCATCATTGCGGAAATCGTAGAAGGTGCCGATGGCGTTGCTGCCGCCGCCGACGCAGGCGACGACGTAATCCGGCAGGCCGCCGATGCGCTCCTGCGCCTGCGCTCGGATCTCCTCCCCGATGACCTTCTGGAAGTCTCGCACGATGGTCGGATACGGATGCGGACCGACGGCCGAGCCGATAATATAGTGCGTATCCGTGATGTTCGTCGCCCAGTAGCGGATGGCCTCGCTCGTCGCATCCTTGAGCGTTCCCGTCCCGGACGTCACGGGGATGACCTTCGCGCCGAGCAACTTCATGCGGAAAACGTTGAGCTTCTGCCGCTCGACATCAACCACCCCCATGAAGACGTGGCACTCCATGCCGAAAAGCGCCGCCACGGTTGCGGAGGCAACGCCGTGCTGACCTGCGCCCGTCTCTGCGACGATGCGCTTCTTGCCCATGCGCTTCGCGAGCAACGCCTGCCCGAGGGCGTTGTTGATCTTATGAGCGCCCGTATGCAGCAGGTCCTCACGCTTGAGGAAGATGCGCGCCTTGCCATAATGCTCCGTGAGCTTCTTGGCGTAGTAGAGGTTCGTCGGACGTCCTGCATACTCGCGCAGATATCTCCGGAACTCGTCCTGGAACTCCGGGTCGTCCTTGTACTTCGCATAGCTCTCCTCGAGCTCGTTGAGCGCCGGCATCACGATCTCCGGGACGTACTGTCCGCCGAACTTGCCGAATCTTCCCTTGGTATTCATGAAAATCTCTCCTTTATCTTCCTGTTGTTGATGCTCAGGCGGTCGCCGCCTGCTCCCTTCCCAGCCCTGCAAACGCTCGCGTCTGCGCCGCGATGTCCTCTGCGCGCACGAGCCCTTCGCCGACGAGGATGCCGCTGCAGCCCGCCCTCTGGAGCCGCTCCGCATCCTCGCGCGTGAAGATGCCGCTCTCGCTGATGAACGTCCTGCTCCGATCCATGGACGGAAGCAGGTCCATTGTCTGCTCGATGCTCGTCGTGAACGTCACGAGATTCCTGTTGTTGATGCCGATGAACTCCGCTGGCGTGGCGAGCGCCGCCTCCATATCCCGCTCGTCGTGGACCTCGACGAGCGCGTCCATGCCGAGGGACCAGACCGTATAAAGGTACTCCTTGAGCTGCGCCGGCGTGAGGATGCGAGCGATGAGCAGGACGGCATCCGCACCGAGCAGCCGCGCTTCGTAGATCTGATATTCGTCAATGACGAAATCCTTGCGCAAGAGCGGCAGCTGCACCTCATGGCGCACCTTCACGAAATCCTCATTGCACCCGAGGAAGTGGGGATCCGTATGGACGGAAAGCATCGCTGCGCCGTTCTCCTCATAGATGTGCGCCAGCTGCTGCACAGTGTGCGTGCGATCGAGGCGCCCTTTGGCCGGGGACTGCAGCTTGCACTCGGCGATGAGGTTCCACGGCTCTGCGCGGAACCGCTCTGCCATGCGAAACGTTCCGGGGCGCAGACGCGCTTTCACCTCTGCGAGCGGCAGCCGCGCCTTTGCCTCGCGCACGATGTCCTTCTTCTTGGCAACGATCTCTGCCAGTATATCTCTCATGGTATCCTCCTGCTCTGTCTCAAACCCCTCCGCCTTCCACGCGGCGCACCGCTCGCATGAACGCATTGATCTTCCCAATGGACTTCTCTCCCTGCACCTCAAGGCTGCCGGAGACATCGACACCGTAGGGGTGAAAGACCTCGTAAAGCTCCTTGAGATTCTCCTCCGAAACGCCGCCGGCGACGAGGAGCCGTTCCCTGAGCCCTGCTGACCGCACGGCCTCGGACGCCTCCTGCCAAGCGAACCGTTTGCCCGTACCCCCCGGCAGCGCCGCCGTGCCGCTGTCGAGCAGGATGTACTCTGCCGGGAATGCGGCGGCAGCGCGGGCGTCGAACCCTTTGCCATAGCGATAGGCCTTGATGACCGGGGCGCGCACGCGCCGCGCGTAGGAGGCGTCCTCATGTCCGTGCAGCTGGACGAAGTCCAAGCCGCAGGTCTCGACGATCGCGTTGACGCGCGCGATCGTCGCATCGACGAAGACGCCCACCTTCTTCGCTCGGTGCAGCTGCGCGCCGATGGCCGCCGCATGACCGGGCGTGACGGCGCGTCGGCTCTTCGGCCAGAAGATGAACCCCACGAACTCCGCCCCGGCCGCCTCCGCAGCCTCCGCAGCCTTTCGCGTCTTCATCCCGCATAGCTTCGCCTTCATATCCTCCGCTCCTTCCCGCGGCAGCGCTGCGCCTCACCGCACAAACAACAAAAAGCCCCGGCAGGATTCCTCCTGCCGGGGCGATAGCTTCGCTGTGCCACCCAGTATTCATGCAAAAAATACACCTCATCTCAGGTACGGGACAACGTCCGATACCCTAGCCTGCTAACGGTGGCAGCCGTTCCAGCCTACTCGGGATACCATGCATCCTTTCGGTGGACTCTCGCAGGACCATTCACGAAGTACCACTGACCGATCATCACACCTCCGGTCTCCCGGACATCGGCTCGCTTGACAGCGGTGAACCACGCTACTATTTCCTGCTCTACGATTTACTGAGCTATTCACTTGATGGTCTTAATCATAAACTGTATTTGTCACATTGTCAACCTGTTTTTTGAAAAATCTCCTGCTCAAGGAGAAACATCCTGCGAAGGCGGCGGCATCAGAGCGTCCTGTTCCCGTCCTACGGCCGCACCACAGGGTAGGAATTCAAAGGCGACATCGCGGCGCTTCGAGAGAACGGACTCATCGAGACCGAGTTGCTTTGCCACATCCACCCACTGGTTGTTGATCTTCTTCCGATCCAGTACCGACTGGATCTCCTCACCGGAAGCAGTCGCAAGGACCCCCGCCTCGAAGACATCGAAGCTGCGGTAGCCGTCCCGCAGCAAGGAGAGCGCCTTCTGCTGTGTCACGACGCCGCGTTCGGCGAGATGACGCGCCTCCATCTCCTCCATGACGCTCTTTACCTGCACCTGCGTGACGCCGAAGGCATCCTCGACCTCGCGCCAGGTCTTGCCACTCTCCCTCTGCGCAAAGATCTCGTCAAAGGACTTCCCGCAGATCTTAGCAACCATCGCCGCGTGCCCGATATCGCGGAAATCACGCTTCTCCTCGATGGCTGCGCGCACTTCCCCCTCATCGACCTGAAAGGCGTCAGCGATGTGCTGGGCCGCCTTTTCTGGATCGACCTTCACGCGCGGCGGCGGCTGCCCTGCCCAGGCTTCCGCCTCAGCCATCCCTCTGTCCGCTTCCTGCACATACAGGAACCCTCCTCCGACGATCAGCAGGGCGCCGAGCATCATGCCGATGAGGATCTTCCTCCGTTCCCTTCTCATGACATACCATACCTTTCCGTTCCCCCAGTACGTCCTGGGAATGGACGCAATTGCCGCCACCGCGGCATCCCCCACGCGTCTGAATCATTCCCGGAACCGTCATCCCCCAGGATATCGATCTTCTTCCTGCGTGTATAGTATAAAAACAGGCAATTAGATGGCTGTTAGTCGGTTGTTAGAAGTCGCTTCAATCGAAAGCCGAAATTTTCTCACCATCTCGACAGAAAAAGAAAGGAAAATCTTGAGGAGATGTTGTATAATAAAAAAGTATGCTAGACGAAAAGAGGTGACACAAATGTCGGAACAGAAAATTGAAAAGCTCGTCCAGGACAAACTCAATGAGGCCTACAAGGCCAATGAGCATCCGCACAAGTTCTTCATCACTGCGAACGGTCGTGGCGTCACAGACGGTGGCGATTTGTACAATGCGGTCCTGCAGGATGTCATGCGCATCATGCAGCAGGCCATGACGGACATCCTCAAGGAAGTCGTCAAGAAATAAGCGGAATACGAAAAGCGCTGTGAGAACCTCCCGTTCTCACAGCGCTTTTCATATCTTATCCATATCCAGGTCGGCATCACGCAAAGCGCGCGAGCGCCTCCGTGAAGTCCTGCACGAATTCCACCGTGCCGAGGTAGGCGCCATCCTTCCCGTACACCGCCTGATAGCGCACGCCGATGGGCTTTCCCATGATGCGGCGCCAGACGACCATGTGGTCGCGCTTCTTCGCCTTGAAATCCGCGAGCATCTGCCGCACGACGGGAATGATCTGCGGCGGATGGCACTCATAGACCTTGCGGCCGAGCGCCGAACGCGGCCGCGCGAAGATCTTGCCCTCGTTGAGGAAATAGCGCAGCACATCGTTCTCATCGATGAAGGTGATATCCACAGGAAATAGCGAGAGCATCGCGCGCAGCTGGCGGACGGTCAGCGCGCCGGTTTCGAACTGGACCTTGCCGTCGAGGATCTCCTCACGCGAAAGCGCCTCCTGCTGGCGATTGCACCACTCCTCCGCCGCATCCCAACACGGCTGCGCGCTGCCCTCAGCCGCAGCGCCGAACTCCTGCGCGTCGCGATAGACGGCGAACCACTCCTCCTCTGTGAAGTAGCGCAAGGTGAGCGGCAGGAGGATGCGCTCTTCCTTGACGATCATCTCCCGGATCCGCGTCATGAGCGCCTGCAGGCGACCGCGGTAGAGCGTGACGTTCTCTTCGTCTTCCCTGATCGCCTTCGTGAGGACGCCGAGCTCCTTCTTGATCTCGTCATCGACGCCCCACATGACCTCCGACGGACCCGTGACGCCGTAGCGATAAAGGACGGGCATGAGCAGCTCCTCTTTCTTCGCGTAGTGCGCGCGCAGGGCGTTGAGCCGCGGGAAGGCCGCGGCAAAGGCCGCTGCCTTCCCCTGCGCGAGCAGACGGGAAAGCGACTCCAGCTGCTGCGTGAGCGCCGCATTCTCCCGCTGCAGGGCGGTGACAGGATGTCCCTCCGGCAACCCAGCAGGCTCCGGCGAGGCGAGTGCTGCCCGCTCCGTGGCAGCGCGCTGGGAGGCAATCTCCTCACCGCTCTCCCCGCAGAAGAGCGCCGAATGGATGTCGCAGAGCTTCTGCAGTTCCCGCGGTGCCACGCCGTCGCGCATCAG
This sequence comes from Dongibacter bovis, assembly GCA_902763085.1. Lineage (GTDB taxonomy): Bacteria > Bacillota > Negativicutes > Selenomonadales > Selenomonadaceae > Selenomonas_C. The sequence continues at coordinate 7,490 of CACWQW010000009.1, read as the reverse complement.
CTCTTGCTCCGCCTCCATAATTTCCTCCGGCCGCACGCCGACGAACGACTTCACGAAATCGCGGCGCACGTCCGCGAGCGCCTCCCCTTTCTGCAAACGGTCGAGATAGCTGCGTAAAACTTCCTGCCTCGTCATATGCCCGCTCCTTTCTCCGGATCTCCCGGAACATGCAAAATTCCGTATCACATCTCTAAAGAACATGATACGGAATTTCCACTCTCAAGGCTGTCTCATTTGTTACTGTCCGTTGTTTCTTCGAGCTTCACCATGGCGATCTCATCGCAGTTGGGGAACTTCGGGCAATCGATGCAGTCCTTCCACACCTTCTGCGGCAGGGCATCCTTCGTCACCGTATGGAAGCCGAGCGTTTGGAAGAAACCCGGCTTGTAGGTGAGTGTGAAGAATTTCTTCACGCCGAGCGTCCGCCCCTCCGCCATGAGCCGGCGTACGATCTCCCCCCCGATGCCGCGGCGCGTCAGCTGCGGCGAGACCGCCATCGTCCGCACTTCCGCGAGCCTGTCCCAGAGGAGGTGCAGCCCGCCGACGCCAACGATCGTCCCCGTCTCATCCTCCGCGACGATCATGTCACGCAGGGTCTCGTAAAGGGTATTGCGCGAACGCGCAAGCATCACGCCATCGCCGGCATAATCATTGACCAAGGCAAAGATCGCCTCGACATCGTCGAACGTCGCTTTGCGATATTTCATACTGAACACCTCTGAGGAAAGATTCTCTCAGCCGCCAGCAGGCGGCAAAGGATACAGGCAGCTCGAATGATGACGCTCACTCCGCGTGACCGGCGCTGGGACACACGTGCGCGAGCGGGCACGTATCGCAGAGCGGCCTGCGCGCCTTGCAGACGCGCCGTCCGTGCCATATGAGCCAGTGATGCGCATCCGACCATTTCTCTTTCGGGATGGCGCGCTGCAATCCCTTCTCAACGGCGAGCGGCGTTTCCCCCACCGCGAGGTGCAGCCGGTTGGCGACACGGAAAACATGCGTATCGACGGCGATGGCCGGGCGATGAAACGCGATGGAGGTCACGACGTTCGCCGTCTTGCGGCCGACGCCAGGGAGCTTCAGGAGCGCGTCGTAATCCTCCGGCACCTCGCCGCCGTACTGCTCGCAGAGCGTCACACAGGTCGCCATGATATTCTTCGCCTTGTTGCGGAAGAGCCCGCAGTCACGAATCTCCTCCTCGAGCTGCGGCAGGCCGAGCGCGACGATTGCCGCAGGCGTCGGCGCCTTGGCGAAGAGCCGCGCCGTCGTCACGTTGACGCGCTTATCCGTGCACTGGGCGGAGAGAATGACCGCGATGAGCAGCTCGAAGGGATTGCGGAACTTGAGCGCCGGTTTGGCGCCGAGATACGTCTGCTCGAGGATGCGGATCTGCTCCTCCTTGATTTTCTTCGTGACGCGCATATCAGTTCGTGAGGCTGCGCACCGGTGCGGGGATGCGGCCGCCGCGCGCGATGAACGCCGCCGAGCTGTACTGGTTGCGCACGGGCACGATCGGGCAGTAGCCGAGCAGACCGCCAAACTCGACCGTATCACCGACCTTCTTGCCCGGCACGGGGATGACGCGCACGGCCGTGGTCTTGTTGTTGATCATGCCGATGGCGGCCTCGTCCGCGATGATGCCAGAGATCGTCGCCGCCGTCGTATCGCCCTCGATGGCAATCATATCGAGACCTACGGAGCAGACGCACGTCATGGCCTCGAGCTTCTCAATGGAGAGGCTTCCCTGGGAGACCGCATGGATCATGCCCTCGTCTTCGCTCACGGGGATGAAGGCGCCCGAGAGGCCGCCGACATGGGACGACGCCATGAGGCCGCCCTTCTTCACGGCGTCATTGAGCATGGCGAGCGCTGCCGTCGTGCCCGGCGCGCCGCACGCCTCCAATCCCATCTCCTCGAGAATGCGCGCAACGCTGTCACCGACGGCTGGCGTCGGCGCAAGGGAGAGGTCGATGATACCGAACGGCACGCCGAGACGCTTGCTCGCCTCGCGCGCAACCATCTGCCCGACGCGCGTGATCTTGAACGCCGTCTTCTTGATGGTCTCCGCGACCTCGGTGAAATCCGCGCCCTTCATGCCTTCAAGCGCGTGCTTCACGACACCCGGGCCGCTGACACCGACGCTCACGACCTTGTCGCCCTCGCTGACGCCATGGAACGCACCCGCCATGAACGGATTGTCCCCCGGCGCGTTGCAGAACACGACGAGCTTCGCGCAGCCGAGCGCCTCCTGTTCCCGCGTGAGCTCCGCCGTACGCTTGATGACCTCGCCCATCTCGCGCACGCAGTCCATATTGATGCCGGCCTTCGTCGAGCCGAGATTAACAGAGGAGCAGACGATATCCGTCGTTGCGAGCGCCTGTGGGATCGACTGGATGAGCGTGCGGTCGCCCTTCGTGTATCCCTTCTCCACGAGTGCGGAGAAACCGCCGATGAAGTTGACGCCGACCTCCTTGCCCGCGCGGTCGAGCGCCTCCGCCACCGGCACATAGGTATCCGTCTCGCAGGCATCCGCCGCGATGGCGATCGGCGTGACCGAGATGCGCTTGTGGATGATAGGAATGCCGTACTCCGCCTCGATGTCTTCGCCCGTCTTCACGAGGAATTCCGCCGATTTCGTGATCTTGTCATAGATGTTCTGGCAAAACTTCGTGATGTTCGGATGCGCGCAGTCGCGCAGGGAGATGCCCATCGTGATCGTGCGCACGTCGAGCTTGTTCTCCGTAATCATCCGATTCGTTTCAAAAATATCATCAATGGTAATCAAATGAAGAAGCCTCCTCAGACGTTGTGCGTGACATTGAAGATGTCCATGTGCTGAGCCTTGATATCAAGCCCCATTTCCTCGCCCTTGGCCTTGAGAATCTTCTGCAGCTCGCCGAGCTGCAGCTTGCTGTCCTCGCTCATCTCGGCGATCATGACCATGTTGAAGAAACCTTCCATGATGTTCTGATTGATATTGAGGATGTTGACATTGTTCTCCGCAAGGACGGAGCTCACCGTAGCGATGATGCCGACGCGATCCTTGCCGACGATGGTAACGACTAATTTCATTGAAACATTTCTCCTTCATAGCGTCACTTTGTGCACTCCCAAAAGCCATGGAGACAATGCACAGGTACAAAGATGTATCTATTATTATAGCAAGACCAGCAGGAAAAACCAATAGCCCGCACACGCGTTTCTGGAAGATTTCCGAGAATTTGACAGAAATTCGCATCCTTTCTATAATAATGAGACCATCATGACGATTGACAGAAAAGAAAGGATGCGATATTTCATGCGGTTTTCCGCCCGCGTTTCTGTTGTCTTGCTGGCGTTCGGCCATCTCTTCAACGATTTCTACTGCAATTTTCTTCCGGTGCTGCTGCCCATCATCATGCCACAGCTCGACCTCTCGCTCACACTCTCCGGGCTGCTCATCATGGTCATGAGCATCGCGAGCAACATGATGCAGCCGGTGTTTGGCTTCCTCATGGATCGCCACCGCATGAGCTGGCTGCTCATTCCTGTCATCCCGTTCGGCGCCATCTGCATCTGCACGATCGGCTTTCTCACGACGAAGGCGATGCTCTTCTTGCTGATCGCGCTCACGGGGCTCTCTGTTTCCGCCTTCCATCCACTCGGCTCCTCGCTCGTCGCCAAAGTCGCCCCTGCCGGCCGACAGGGACAGTCCATGTCGCTCTATGTAGCGGGCGGCAACATCGGCTTCGCGTTCGCTCCCGTCGTCATCGTCGCCTATACGCAGGCTCTGCCGCTCTCCGCGCTCCCCTGGCTCATCCTGCCGAGCCTCTGCATGATGGGGCTCTACGCGTATTCCGGGCTCGCCCGTTTCTCGACCATACAGGAAACGGCAATCTCTGAGCGGCTGCCGCTCCGCAAGATGCTGAGGAATCCTTCCGTCGTCCGTCTCAACATCGCGATGGGACTGCGCTGCTGGACGCATGTCGCCGTTTCGACCTTCCTGCCGCTGCTGCTCGTAAGCGCCGGCTACTCCGCGATGATCTCCGGCACGCTCCTCACGCTCTTCCTCGCCGGCTGCGCGTGCGGCGGCATCACGGGCGGCATGCTCGGCGACCGCTTTGGACACAAACGCATCATCCTCGGCGCACTCATCCTCGCCGTCGCGCCAACCGCTTATTTCTTCACGCACGCGGGCACAGCGCCGCTCTCGCTGCTCGCGCTCTTCCTCTCCGGTGCTTTCCTCATCGCCTCCCAGCCGAGCTCCATCGTCTGGGCACAGCGCGCGATGCCCGGCAGCGCCGGCATGGCCTCGGGCATGATGATGGGGCTCTCCTTCGGCTTCGGCAGCCTCGGCGCCGCCATCACAGCAGCCATCGCCGACCAGATCGGCCTCGCCCCGGCTCTGCTCCTCACGACGCTGCCGCTCATCCTCTCCATCTTCGTCGCCGCCGCGACACCCTATCCAGAAAATGTGCGCACGCAAAAAGCGGAGACCGCTGCCTGACGCACGCAGTCTCCGCTATAACGATTGCCGTCGCTCAGAGTGACAGCAGCGCAGCTCCCTTCAGCGATTCCGCTTTCCAGGGGATGAGCACTTCCCGTCCGTCGGCTTTGCGATTCACTTCATCAATCCACGCCGCTTCCTGCGCAGCTCGTGCGCGCAGAAGCGGATTTTTTGTCTCCAATCCCAGGAAGGAACGGTTGACTACCCACCATCTCACCTGCAGCTGTGCGCGCTGCAGATCCTCGCGCAGGCGCTCCGCCTCGTAGACAGGCGTTGCCTCCGGCAGCGTGACGATCACGGTCTCTGTCTCCTCGCTCTTCAGACGCGGCAGCAACTTCTTGACCGATGCCGGCGTCTTCCCCTGTGAGCGCTTCAGTTCGCGGTCGTACGCTGCTGTCGATTCCAGCAGCAGCAACGTATGCCCTGTCGGCGCCGTGTCGATGACGACGATCTCATCCTCCGCCTGCGCGACAATCTCCGCAAACGCACGAAAGACGGCAATCTCCTGTGTGCAAGGGGATCGCAGATCCTCTTTAATATAATCGAGATCCGCCGGTGCGATGCCCCCTGCCATCGCCTCCCGGATGACATCCTCCTGATATTTCTTCAATTCCTTCTTTTCGTCGATATAGCTTGTACGGATGCCGCTTCCCTCATCGAGGACGAACTTCAGATGTGCGGCTGGATCTGTCGTCGCGAGATGCACGCGTTCCCCTCTCTTTGCGAGTGCCAGCGCGATAGCGGCGGCAATTGTCGTTTTGCCGACGCCGCCCTTGCCCATCGTGAAAATGACCCTCCTCCGGTGTTTCGTCAAATCATCGATGAGATCTGACAGCCGATAGCCCTTCCTCTCTTGAACAGGCGCCTGTGTCTCATCCACATGATCCGTCCGCAGCATATCGCGCACATGTGCGATGCCCGTGATATTGTAGGCTCGCAGCGGAATCTCATACGAAGCCATACGGCGCAGCCCTTCCGGCATGTGTGCGAGCGCCTGTCTCTGCTTCTCATAGAGCGCCGCCGAAACCGCATCATCTCCCGGAGGCGCCACGGCATTGAGAATGAGCACCTGGCGCAAAATGCCCAGCCCGCGCAGTTCCTCAGACGCGCGCCCCGCCTCTTTCAGAGGCGTTTCTTCCAGCCGCGCTACGAGCAGCAAGGTCGTCTTTTCTCCGTCCGACAAGGTACGAACAGCCGTCTCATAGAGCTTTCTTTTATCCGCCAGTCCGGAGAGCTGCCCCAGGCAGGAGGCTCCATGCTTGCTCTGTTCGATGAAGCCGCTCCAGGCAGACGGCAGCTGCAGCAGGCGCAGCGTATGTCCTGTCGGCGCGGTATCGAAGATGATATGATCGTATCGCCTGCTCAGCGCTTCGTCGGTCAGAAAGCTGGAGAACTCGTTGAACGCCGCGATCTCCGTTGTGCAAGAGCCAGAAAGCTGCTCCCGCATATTCTCGATGGCCGCCTCCGGCAGCACGCCGCGGTACGCTGCGACCACGTTTTCGCGGTACTCCTCCGCTGCCTTGACGGGATCGAGATTGGCAACAAAGAGCCCCGGTGCCTGCGGAATCTCCGTTCCTTTCCGGTCCAAGGCCAGAGAAAACACATCCTGCAGGTTGGAGGCCGGATCCGTACTCACCAACAAGACGCGTTTGCCGTGATCTGCGAGGTAGACGGCCGTGGCGCATGCGGTGGACGTCTTGCCCACGCCGCCCTTCCCAGTGAAAAACAGATATTTCGTCTGGACGACGCTTGCGGGATCAAATCTTTTCATGATGATCTCCTTCCTCGGCGCAACAGCAACCTGTGCTCGCTGCCCCATCCTCATCCGCAGCGCATCCCGGTGCGCTGCAAGCGCAGCCAGATGCTAGCTCTGCCGCACAGCATGCCGTCTCTTCTTTGAGCCCGATGGCCTGTGCATCGACCTGCAGGCACGCAAGCACTTCTTGATTCGTCGGATAGCGTCCCGTCAGCACGACATCATCTCCGCTGAGTGTCACAGGGAGGATTGCTGTTCCCTGCTTTGACAAAAGCTCTTTGACCGCCTCGTTCTGCGCGAACGCCTGCGGATCGCTCGCGAGGTTATACCGCTTCACGACAATTCCCTTTTCCTTCAACGAGGAAAGCAACGTAGAAATGCGCAGGAGTTCCGGATCGATGGACGGGCCGCAAAGACCTGTTGCGCAGCACATCGCGGGTTCAAAAATACGAATATTCTTCATGACAATTCCTCCATTAATCGATACATTGATATATATGAATATCTAGGCCAAAAAGAAAGCGCGCCAAGCGCTTCTTTTTACCGCTACACCCTCCCATCACAGCGAGTGCACTCAGCCTGCTCCACGGGGCAGAATCTCGCCCGAAACGCCTCGGCGACAGCCTCGATCTCCCGCGCGTCTGTCGAGTAATACGCCCAGCGACGATCCCGACGGCAAACGACCAAGCCCGCATCGCAGAGAATCTTCATGTGATGCGACAGCGTCGGCTGCGAAATGCGCAAATCCGTCAATAGCTCACAGGCACACTTCTCCCCCTCCCGCAAGGAAGTCAAGATACGGAGACGATTGTCATCCGAAAGGGCTTTCGCGATTTTGGCGAAATCATGCTGCTGTCCCTGCATACAGCCAACCTCCTTTTGTTTGTTTCAGCAAAGCGCTGCGTATGTCAGCGCCTTTCACATTGATGTCCATCAATACGTTAACTTTAGCACATACATCGATCTGTGTCAATGTATTTCTTTTCCTCACACCAGCTGCCAGGAACATGAGACTGTGCCCCCCCAGGAGAATCCCTCGCGCAAGCAAAAGAAAACCACCTGCCGAAAGCATGGTGGTGTGCACCCCGTCAATAGGACACGGAAAAAAATAATGGATTTGCGGTTCGCTTGAGTGGCGAGCCGCTTTTTTATGCGGCAAGATAATGGTTATGGTATTCCTGCGGTGTCATAATGCTCAGGTGACGCTGCAGTCGTTCGAAATTGTAGTAATGCAGGTAGCGTTCCAGT
>CACWQW010000008.1 GCA_902763085.1 Dongibacter bovis | reverse complement strand
CTTGAGCTTCTGGTTATACATCTTGCTCATGCGGTAATTCGCCTGGTCGAGCATGCTGTACCCCGTATAGCCGACGGAGAGCAGCGCGACCGCCGCGATGACCGCGAGAATGAGGATCTTGAACGAGACCTTGATGTCGTTGATCCACCCCATGAAAACCATCCTTTCTTCCCTTGCTGCCGTCAGTCACCCCCGGCTGGCGCAGCATCCGCCGCCGCGCGTCGCGCGCTGGCAGCGCCATACCCCGGATCCGGGCCTCAGCCCGCGCTTATGCTTTCGCCGGGTGGTTCTTGAGCCAGACCGACCACGGCGTCTTGTAGCCATCCGCGTGATTTTCCTGTACGTAGCGGTAGAACTGCGCGATCATTCCCTATAATATTTCGTCTTCCAGCTATCTTTATCCTTCGTCTTGATGGGGAACTCCCCGTAGTAGAAACCGCCGATCTCGTGCTGGCGGTAAAGGATATCCTTGAGCGATACGGACGGATTCTTCAGCATATCCGTCATGACCATGAACGCCGTCGTGCGGCCGACGCCGGCCTCACAGTGGAAATGGAGCCAGGCGTCCTGCGGCAGCGTGCGGTAGAACGCGAGGAAGCGGTCGATGTTCTCCGGCGTCGGCCAGACATGATCCGTCGCCGCGATGCGGAAATAGCGCATCCCCGCGGCCTCCGCGACCTCCTGCTCCGTCTGCGCCTTTAGGACGCGGCGAACCTCGCCGCCCTCGGGGAGCTTGTGCTTGCCGAGCGGCGCGATGTAGACCGTCTTGTGGACGGCCGCGTGCAGGCGGTGACGCTCATCGGCGAGCGCCTCATGCTGGCTCTTGCCGAGGTTCGCCCAGTCGCGCTCGCCGTACCAGCTCACAGGGATGCCGTCGAGATAGCCATGCGACTCCTGCCGCAGGTCAATATCGTAGATGGGGCCGCGCGTCTTCTCCCGCAGCTTCGCGGCGACGTTCTTGAGCTGCGCGGGCGTGAAGGCCGAGCTGCCCGAGATATGGAGCTCGTCCATGCCCTCGCGCGACGGCACATACGAAGCGTCGAGATGGAACTTCTTCTCCGGCGCGCGCAGCGCGTCCTCCGACGTGCGGAAATTTCGCGGCAGTGCATCCTTGCCGTCGTTGTCGAGGCGCCAGACGAAGCCCTCGAATTTCTCCGGATGCTCCGCCTGCGCGTAGCTCCCCACGGGTGCCGTCACCGCCGCCGATGCCTCCGGCACCTTGGCCGCGTCGGCCTGCGGCAGCATCCAGAGGGATGCGCCGACCAAGAGACTGCAGAAAATGGCATGCTTCTGCCAGCATTTCATAACGAATTACCTCCCAAAGACCGCACATTACGCGATCTTACATCACTTTATTCAGTCCGCGCCTCAGCGCGGAATCCCAATATCTTAGAACTTCGACGTGAACTTCACATACGTCGTGTAGTAAGGCGACTCCTCGGTCTGCACGCCGTTCAGGAAATTGAGATTCCCCGTCATCGGCTTCGTATGCGCCCAGTAGCGTTCGAGCGAGAGCTTCGTATGGTCGCTCGTCATGTAGTCGAGCACGAGGCCGAAGCCCTTGAGGCCGTCCTGCGTGACATAGTCGTCGTACGCCGTGTAGCCGCTGTCCATGAAGAGGTTCTCATCGACGTTGAAGTAGTTGAGCGACGTCATGAAATCGCCCTTCTTCTTCGCCTGGCCGTAGCGCAGGCTCAGGAGATAGCCCGCCGTATCGGAGTGCGAGCCCGTCGCCTCGTAGCCGTAGCCGTTCTTCCCTTTCACCGGCTTCGTCGTATTGTTGTTGTGGACGTACTCACCCATGACGCTGAGCTTGCCGACGAGCGGCGTCTCGCCGTAGACGCCGACGTAGCGCTCCGGCTGCTGCGCGCCGAGATAGACCCCGGCGCACGCGTCCTTGCTGAACGCGTGCTCATACTGGAAGAACTTGAGCAGGCGGCTCTGCGTCTTCTCATTCTCGGCAAGATAGTCCTGGCTGTCGCGGCCATAGCCGAGGAAAACGTTATCATTCGGCGTCATCGTATAGCGCAGAGAGCCGATATTGAGGCTGCTCTTGCCGAGCCAGAGACCCTCGCCGATCCTCGCGGACTGCACGCCGAGCTTCACATAGACCGGTCCGAAGCTGCGGCCGATGGACGCCTCGTCGAGCTTGACCTTGTTTTTCTCCGCGGCATGGCCGTCTTTCATGCGCTTCGGATCTGCCGGATCAACCTTAGCCGCTGTTGGCTCGGCGGACGTCGATTTGAACTTCAGACCGAACGCGACATCGTAGGTATCATCGACCTTCGTCTTCGCATTGAGCCGCAGCTCCGCCTTGACCGTGCCGTGCTTTTCCTGATCGTACATATAGCCCGTCTTCGTCGAGCCGGACCAGACGATGTCCGCGCCCTTCTTCCCCTTGCCCTTTCCGGCCTTCTCCTGCTTTTCCTGGGCCGCCGCGAGCTGCTGCTCGAGCGTGTTGAGACGCGCCGAGAGCGCGGCGATCTCCTCCTTCATCTGCGCGACCTCCGCGGCCTGCGCCTCATCCTCGGACGCGGCAGCGCTCGCCGTCTGCGGGCACGCGAGCGGCAGCGCAAGCACCAGCGCCATGAGCACGGCGGACTTTGTTTTCTTCATCTGATTCCTTTCCTTTCATAAAAACGCCCCAAAACTTTCATACTCTCTCATATCTGCTTCTAGTATAACGCTGTTCCTCCATCTTCTTCAATCGGAAATTTCTACGATTCCTAACGTTTTTTCATCCTTGATTCAAAATCATTTAGGCGTATCTTCCCAGAGGGAGAAAAATTCCCCGGGGAAAAAGTGCCGCCCCCATCCTTGACAAGGTTACAACTCCGTGCTATCCTCATAAGCAAATCAAACCGATGAGGCGGAGATAGCGTCAGCCATGCCCCAAAGAGAGTCCGCGCTGCTGGGATGCGGATGGAACAGGCTGCACGCGATGGGCCGCGGAGGGCGCCTTGAAAGGCAGAGCCGAGTAGCAGGCGACGTGACGGCATACGTGAGTTGCCGGGAGTGTGATTGCACTCCGTGAGCGCATGGGTATCCATGAAGCAGGGTGGCACCGCGAGTATTCGTCCCTGGTAGTTGTTTTCATGATGACTGCCGGGGGCGTTTTTGTTTCCCGGCGGAAAGGAGCATTTCCCATGATCAAAGAAGCCATCGAGAAAGTCGTCAGCAAGGAGGACCTCACCTACGACGAGGCGTACACCGTCATGAACGAGATCATGAACGGCGAGACGAGCCAGATACAAAACGCCGCCTACCTCGCGGCGCTCTCGACGAAGAGCGCGAAGGCAGAGACGATCGACGAGATCTCAGGCTCCGCCGCCGCCATGCGCGATCACGCGCTCCAGGTCGAGCACGACCTGGACGTCCTCGAGATCGTCGGCACAGGCGGCGACCACGCGGGCAGCATCAACATCTCTACGACGGCCGCCTTCCTCATCGCCGCCGCCGGCATCAAGGTCGCGAAGCACGGCAACCGCGCCGCCTCGTCGAAGTCCGGCGCCGCCGACTGCCTCGAGGCGCTCGGCATCAACATCAGCCTTTCGCCGGAGAAATGCGTGGAGCTCCTCAAGGAGATCAACATCTGCTTCTTCTTCGCGCAGAAATACCACGCCTCGATGAAATACGTCGGCGCCGTGCGCAAGGAGCTCGGCATCCGCACGGTATTCAACATCCTCGGCCCGCTCACGAACCCGGCGCACCCAAAGACGATGCTGCTCGGCGTCTACGACGAATACCTCCTGGACCCGCTCGCGCAGGTGCTCATGAGCCTCGGCGTAAAGCGCGGCATGGTCATCTACGGGCAGGACTGCCTCGACGAGCTCTCGATGAGCGCGCCCACGAGCGTCTGCGAGTTTAAGGACGGATGGTTCAAGCGCTACGTGATCCAGCCGGAGGACTTCGGCTTCACGCGCTGCCGCAAGGAAGACATCAAGGGCGGCACGCCGGAGGAGAACGCCGCCATCACGCGCGCTATCCTCTCTGGGAAAGAGCAGGGACCGAAGCGCGACATCGTCCTCCTGAACGCCGGCGCCGCCATCTACCTCGGCGGCAAGGCGGCGAGCATCGCAGACGGCATCGACTGCGCCCGCGCGCTCATCGAGAGCGGCGCGGGGCTCGCGAAAGTCGACGCCTTCGCCAAACGCTCCCAGTGAGAGACTACGCCCCCAAAGAAACAACAAGACCGGCATACCGTCCACGATGCAAGGAACGGTACGCCGGTCTTTCTATGTAAATCCCCAAGAGCACAAGCCGCAGGCGCAGTGCGATTGACTGGATTTACTGTAAGGGCGATGGATCGTTTTCAGAAGAATAGCAACAGCGCCACGGCGCCGAAGAGCGTCACGAGGCTGAACGCGCGCACGCCGCCCGCGAGCGGCACGCCGACGGACCCGAGGACGAGCGGTAGCAGCCGGTGCGTCTCGTAGAGCAGGAACGAGGCGCCGAACATCACGAACGGCACGACGAACGTGCAGAGACCGTAGACGAGGACGATAGCTGCGAGCACCATGCTGATGACCTCGCCGCGCGTGTAGCCTTGGCGCACTGCCCGCGGCGCATCGAGGACCGCCCGGCTCCGCCGCCTGCCGAGCTCGTCGGTCAGCTCCTCATCGTGCGAGAACCAACGATAATGATAGCTCATCAGAGGTCCCCCTTTCCTTACCTATAATAACGCTGCACGCCCGCAATCACGTCGGGCAGCCTCTCGTAGAGGTTCTCCCCCGGGCACGCTGTCGCGTTGAAGTCGCGATGTCCCTTGATGGTGTCGCCGCTCGGCACCAGCCCATACAGGCGGCAGAGCACCGCGACGAGCCGCTCCGCCGCGTCGATCTGCGCTGCCGTCGGCTCATTCGTCTCGAAATTGCCGACGATATTCACGCCAATGCTGTGCCAGTTCTCCCCGTAGCAGTGCGCGCCGACCGTATCGCGCGGCCGCCCGCGCTCGATCGTACCATCCTTGCGGATCAGGTAGTGGTAGCCAATGCCCGCCCAGCCGTTCGCGAGATGCCACTGATGCACCGTCGCCGCCGAGACGTCGGCGTTCGTGTTCCCGATGTGGTGCAGGATGATGACATCCGTCTGCGTGCGGTTCGCGAGCGAGCGAAACGACAGGTACGTCTCTTTGACGCGGACGCCTGCCGCACCGCCGCCCGCCTGCCACGCCGCCTCCGCCGCGCGCAGCGGCCCCGCGAGCGGCAGCAGCAGCGCGCCCGCCGCCGACCACGTGATATGCTTGATAAAGTCCCTTCGCTTCATGCTCTCATTTCCCAATCTAGATTTCAACCTATTATTATAGGAGCCTTCCCTGAAAATTTCCAGAAGGCACCCTTCCGAGCGAGAATTCTGCACATACTGCATACAATTTGGGAATGATATTTCGATTTCGTGCTTTATTGTTGCTTTTTCTTTCCTTTTCCTCTATAATAGGATTCGGGTTAATTAGATATATCTTTTATAACAAGGGAGAGTGTTTTGTCATATGTTGGGGATTGAACGCCGCAGGCAGATCATGGAGAAGCTCAATCAGGAGCAAAAGGTCTATGTGTCAGAATTGGCAAAAATATTCAAAGTAACGGAAGAAACCATCCGCCGTGACCTCGAGAAACTCGAGAGCAAGGACCTCCTGCGCCGCAGCTACGGCGGTGCCGTGCTCAGCGAGCACACGCGCGAGGACATCTCGTTCGTCAAGCGCAACACGATGATGAGCGAGAACAAGCAGTTCATCGCAGAGAAGGCCGCCGCGCTCGTCCACGACGGCGACAGCCTCATGGTCGACGCAAGCACGACCTGCCTCGCGCTGCTCTCGCACTTGCTGCAGAAGAAAGACCTCACGATCATCACGAACTCCGTGCGCATCCTGCACGACCACATCGCCTCCCCCTATCATCTCATCTCGACGGGCGGCTCGCTCCGCTCGAGTTCCTGCGCGCTCGTCGGCACGGCCGCACAGGACACGCTGAAGCACTACAACGTCGACCTCGCCTTCTTCAGCTGCAAGGGGCTCGACAAGGAGCGCGGCATCATGGAGTCGAACGAGGACGAGGGCGTCCTCATGAAATACATGGCCATGCAGGCGAAGCGGAGCGTCCTGCTCGTCGACCATTCCAAGTTCAATCAGACGGCGTTCGTCCACGCGCTCGATTTCAACCAGATCCAAACACTCGTGACGGACGAGCCCGTGAGCAGCGGCTGGCGCACACTCCTCGAGAAGGAGCGCATCGAGCTCATCGACTGATCGTTCTGTAGGGATTCCCTGTTACTTCCTACTGTATTTTCGTTTGACTTTTTGCTATTTACGACATATAATCAGGCTGATATATCAATGAAAGCTTCTATCACTGAAGGAGGTCTTCCCATGAAGGTTCTACTCTTGAACGGCAGCCGCCGCGAGAAGGGCTGCACATACACGGCGCTCTCCATCGTCGCCGAGGCGCTCGCGAAGAACGGCATCGAGACGGAGATCCTGCACGCGCTCCCCACGGCGGAGTCCGTGAGCGCGGTCGCGGAGAAACTCAAGACGGCAGAGGGCGTCGTGTTCGGCTCGCCCGTCTACTGGGCTTCGCCGTCCGGCGAGATGGTCTGGTTCCTCGACCATCTTGCGGGAAAGGCCGGCGCCCTGCTCGCTCACAAGGCGGGCGCCGTCGTGGCGTCGGCGCGCCGCGCGGGCACGACGGCGACGCTCGACGTGCTCCAGAAATACGTCGCCTACCACCAGATGGTCAGCGTGAGCTCCAACTACTGGACGATGGTGCACGGCAACACGCCGGACGAAGTACGTCGCGACGAGGAAGGTGTGCAGATCATGCGCGTCCTCGGCGAGAACATGGCCTGGGTTATGAAGTGCCTTGAAGCGGGCAAGAAGGCAGGCATCGAGCCCCCGGCCACGGAAAAGAAGATCATGACGAATTTCATCCGCTGAGGAAGGGCTTCCCCACATCGGACGCATCCGCTGCCATGGCAAGCATGGCGGCGGATTTTTTCTTTCTTCGCCTGCCCCTCCGCGCGCCCTTCCTGCGTATCCTGTTGACAAATCCCCGCTGGCGGCGTAAAGTGAATGAATCCACGCCCGGACACCCCCTCGTACCGTTCCCGGGACATCACAGCGGAAGAAAGGATATGCCTATGCAGAGAGAACCCCTTTGGACACCGGAATTCATCAGCATGGGGAGCAGCAACCTCCTGCTCTTCATGTCACAGTACATCATGGTCGCCGCCTTGCCGATCGTCATCGCGGAGACATTCGCAGGCGGCGATTTTGAGGCGGGCATGGCGATGACCGCCTTCCAGGTCGGCGCCGTCCTCTGCCGCCCGTTCGCGGGCCGACTCATCGATGCCGTGCAGAAGCAGCGCCTGCTGCGCCTCGCCGCCGTCGTCTTCTTCTTCATCATGCTCGCTTTCCTCTTCGCACGGGCACTGCCCGCGATCTACCTGCTGCGCTTCCTGCACGGCTGTATCTTCGCACTTGCGACGACGGCGGCAGCGGCGATGGCGGCGCTCATCCTGCCGCTCTCGCGCAAGGGTGAGGGCATCGGCTATTTTGCGCTCTCGACGAATCTTGCGATGGTCATCGGCCCCCTCGTCGGCCTGCTCCTCGTCGGCAATCTCGGCAGCCACGTGCTGTTCCTCTTCCTCACAGCCCTCGCCGCCCTCACGTTCGTGCTCGCGAGCCTGCGCCGCCTGCCGCCTGAGGTCACGGCACCGGCCAAGCGGCAGCGGCGCGGCGTCTCCATCAAAGACATCATCGAGCCGCGCTCCCTCGCGCCCTCCCTGCTCGGCGGCCTCGTCTTCTTCGCCTACGGCGGCATCCTCACGTTCATCCCGCTCTACGCGAAGAGCCTCGGCCTGCAGCAGGAGACGAGCCTCTTCTTCGTCGTGTTCGCGCTCGTCATCATCCTCACGCGTCCCGTGATCGGCAGGCTGTTCGACGCGAAGGGGCCGGACTGGACCGTCTACCCAGGCTTCGCACTCTTCGCGCTCGGCATGGTGCTCTTCAGTCAGGTGAATGAGCTCATCGGCCTGCTCACCGCAGCCGCGCTGCTCGGCTGCGGCTTCGGCGCGCTTTCGCCCGCGTTCCAGACGCTCGCCGTCTCGAGCGCGCCACCCGCGCGCGCCGGCGTGGCGACAGCCACGTATTTCTGGTCGCTCGACATCAGCGTCGGCCTCGCGGCGCTGCTTTTAGGCGTCGTCGCCGCGCAGTTTGGCTACACGTTCATGTACGGCACGGCCTGCACGTTCGTTATCGCCTGCACGGCAGGCTGCTACTGGCTCTGGCGCCGTCGCCCTGCGCTGCCGACGCGCTGAAACAGTCCTGGAGCATCGCACTCACGCCTCGGCACTTCCCTGCCTCCATCCACGCAAAACGGAGCCCCCGCACACGCGGGGGCTCCGTTCTTGTCTTACACCATATGGTCATTCACGCCGAAACGCTTACCTGCGTCGCGTTCACACCTTGAAGCGCTCGACCTGCTGCTTGAGCTTGTCGGCGCCCTCCTGCGAGGCGTGAACCTTCGCGAGGATGGCATTCGCCTTGTCCGCGACCTGCGTGACCTTCTCGGCGACGGTCGTATTGCCCGTCGCTTCTTCCTGCGTCGCCTTGGCGATCTCGCCCATCGCGTTGTTCATCGTCTCGACATCGCCCGCGAGTTCCTGCGACGAGGCGTTGCTCTTGCGCGCGAAGTCGCGCAGGTAGTCGGCGTCGTCGCGGTACTGATCCGCGGTCTTGTTGATGAGCTCGTAGTCCTTGCTGACGTTCTGCTCCATGAACTGCAAAAGGCCGAATGCGCCCTGGGAGAGATCCTGCACCGAGCCGGTCACGCGGCCCGTGAGCGACTGGATCTTCTCCGCTGTCTGCTGGCTCTGCTCCGCGAGCTTGCGCACCTCTTCGGCAACGACAGAGAAGCCGCGGCCAGCCTCGCCCGCGCGCGCGGCTTCGATAGCCGCATTGAGCGCGAGCAGGTTCGTCTGCTCGGCGATCTCGGTGATGTCGTTCGTGAGGGCCTCGATGTGATCGACGACCTTTGCCGCCTCGATGGCCTGCTCGACCGACGATTTCGTGGAATGATAGACGCTCTGGGCGCTCGCCTGCGCCTCGTCCATCTTCTTCTTGAGCTCGCTCGCGCGTGCGGCGACCTCGTTCGTGTAGCTCTCGCTCTTCTTCGCGTCCTCCGCCGTGGCGAGGATGCTCTTGCTCACGGTATCGGAGAGGTGCTGGAGATTCGAGGTCGAGGCAGCTGTCTCCTCCATGCCCGCCGCCATCTCTTCCGTCGCGGCCGACATATCCTGCGCGCCGTCGTTGAGCTCGCCGACGAGGCCCTGGACCTCCTCGACCATCGCGGCGCTGTTTTCCGCCTCCGTGCGCACGTCGTGGAGGAACGCGCGCAGCGATTTCTGCATCTTGTCGAGCGCGGCGATCATCTCACCGACCTCGTCGCGGCGGTTCGCGAGCTCCGGCGCTACCTCCTGCGTGAGATCGCCGTCCGCCACTGCGTTGAGGAGACCGACGGACGCGCCGAGCGGCTTTGCGATGCCGTTCGCGATCACGCGCGCCGCAACGACACCGATGACGAGACCCGCGAGGAGGATCGCGAGGAAGATCTTGATCGTGCGGTCATAGACGGCGTTGCTCGCCTCGAAGAGCTCCTTGCCCTGCTGGACGTTGTCCGGCGTGAGCTCGGCGAGTCCCGCATTGATCGCTTTCGCCTTGTCGAGGTTCTGCAGGAGTTTCGCCCGGTCTTCCGCGGAATTCGTGAGCCCCGTCGAGGCATCGATGCCCGCGAGGAACGCATCGCTATCCTGCGCCAGCGCCTCGAGTGCCTTCTGCGCGCGCTCGCTCGTGTCGATCGCCTTAATCTTCTCCATGTCCGCCTGGATGGTCTTCGTCTTCCCCTTCAGGTCATCGAAGAGGATCTTCTTATTCTCCGGCGGATAGCTCGTGAGCAGGAGGTAGTTGATATCGCTCTCGATGAATTTCATCTGCGTCGTCGCATCGTTGAGATACTGCGTCGTCATAAGATTATGGTTATACATATCATCCGTCGCCTGCTTCGACTGATGATTGGCGAAAATGCCGACCGCGGCCACGATGCAGGTGATAGCGAGCATGATGGCGGCGAGCAGCAGGACTTTGATTCTGACACTGAGATCCTTCAACAGACACACCCCCTGCTCACTTCACGTAGTCGGCGACATTCGCCTTCGTGATCTCGATGAACGGCACCTTTTCGTCGTCCGTCGTCTGACCGCCCTGCACCATCTTCTTGATGAGATCGATGATGACCACGGCAGAACCGTCTGCGTCCTGCTTGACCGTCTGCGCCATCTCGCCGGCGGCGACGGCCTTGACCGCCTCGTCACTCGCATCGACGCCTGTGACGAGGATATCGCTGCTGAAGCGGCCCGCGCCTTTCATCGCCGCGATGCCGCCGAGTGCCATATCGTCATTGCCCGCGACAATCGCGTCGATCTCTGGGAAGACGCTGAGCCAGAGCGTCATGTCTTTCATGGCCTCCGTCTTGCTCCAGGCGGCATCCGTAGAGGCGAGCAACGTGATGTCCGGGCGTTTGTCGAGGCACGCCTCCTTGAAGCCTTCCCAGCGTTCGTGCGCCGACACCAGCGTGGTGTCACCAAAGAAATAGACGATCTTCGCGCCCTGCTTGAGATGCTTCGCCATGTACTCGCCCTGCAGGCGTCCCGCCTGCCGCTCATCCGAGTGCACCTGCGCCGTCTGCCCGACGGACGGCGTCAGCGCCGCCGCATCGTTCGGCAGCAGGACGATTGCCGCCGGCTTCTTCTCGATGACCTGGTTCATCAGGTCGATCTGCTCATTGCTATCGACCTTCCCATCATAGAAGTCCACGGTGAAGCCTTCCTTCTCCCCGGCCGCTTTGACCGCCTCGTAGAGGACGCCCGTGAACCCAGCCTGCTTGTCATGCGTGATATAGGAAATCGTTTTCCCATCACCACCACCGCTACCGCCGCAGCCTGCCATGCCGAGCGCCATGGCGCCTGCGAGCAGCAGCATACCGATCCGCTTCCAACTTCTCATAACAACACTCCCTTAAAGCCAGCATGGCACTCACCATGAAAAGCGTACACCAACGCAGTCCCCTGATACTGCCTGCCGCTCCTTCCAAACGAGCACCCGTTTCTATCAGTATAATATATTATTCGCTCAAAACGAATGAAATCCTTCAACAAAAACAAAAATATCAATTTTCATAATATCTCACTCCCTCGAAGGATCTCTACGCCTCCACCAAAACAGCCGCAGGAAACGATTCTAATCTGCGAATCGCCATCCGTTCGCAAACAAAATTACGTCTTTCCATAACGGAAGAATAGGATCATGTGTTTTTACTGTGGACAAACACAGAAAAACGTGCTATACTCCACATGTAAATACATTCAGGCAAAGAGGCCTTAGGGAGTTGAGCAGACGTGACTCCCTAAGGCCTTTTCGTGTCTACGGAATTCATGCAAGGGGGATTTCTTTTGAAACGTAAAGGAACAGGTCCCAGTCTGGACCAACTGGGCAAATGGATCATCATCGCGACGGTCCTGGGCGCAATCGTCGGCCTCATCATGGGAAAACCGGCGCATATGTTTGCACCGATGGGCGATCTCTTCATGCAGTGCATCAAGATGGTCGTCGTCCCGCTCGTCCTTTTCTCGCTCGTCGGCGGCGCAGCATCGCTCGGGCGCTCGAGCAGTGCCGGGAAAATCGGCGTACTCACCTTCATTTATTACGGCATCACGACGGCGGTCGCCGTCGCCATCGGGCTCGTATTCAGCGAGATCTTCCAGCCGGGCGCGGGCATCGATATGGCATCGCTCTCCGGCGCTGCCGTCCAAGTCGACCACATGGAAGAGAGCACGAAGATCCCGGGCTTCTGGGAGACCGTCATCGGCTTCGTGCCGGCGAACCCGATGACGGCACTCGTCGACGGCAACATCCTGCAGATCATCGTCTTCGCCATGAGCATGGGCTTTGCCATGGGCTTCCTCGATCAGGAGAAGCAGGACTTCCTGATGAAATTCTTCAATTTCATGACGGAACTCTTCATCAAGGTCATGACGGGCATCATGTACATCGCGCCCATCGGCGTCTTCTGCCTCATGGCAGATGCGACGGGGACCTTCGGCTATGCAGTGCTCGCCAAGATCATCTATCTCATCGCGCTCTACGTCATCGTCCTCGCCATCGTGACGTACGTCATGATCGGCGGATCGGTCGCGATGTTCTCGAAATGCACGACGTATCGTCAGTTCTTCCGCAGCATGTGGAAAGTACAGGTATTCGCGTTCTCAACGGCTTCCTCGATGGCGACCCTGCCGCTCAATATGAATACCGCCATCAACGAACTCGGCGTCTCGAAGGAAACGACCTCGTTCGCCCTGCCGCTCGGCGCGACGATCAACATGAACGGCAACGCCGCCTATTATGCGATGGCAGCGACCTTCATCGCCCAGATGTACGGCATGGACCTGAGTTTCTCGCAGTACATCGCCATCATCATCACGAGTACGCTCGGCGCGGTCGGACAGGCAGGCGTGCCGGGACCGACGCTGCTCGTCGTCGCCGTGCTCGTGTCGGCAGGCATCCCCATCGACGCCCTGCCGATCCTCTTCGGCGTCGACCGCATCTTCGACATGCTGCGCACGGCGGTCAATATCACAGGTGACGCCGCCTGCGCCACCATCGTCGACCGCTTCCGCACGGAAGATCGCACGGCTGCCTGACAAACAGCAGGAAATACGCGAAAAAGCTATCGCACGCAAGAAGTGCGGTAGCTTTTTTTCATCGGTCCTGCTTCCCACCTGAAAATTTGGCTATTGCTTCCCCGTGCAAACCATGCTAGTATAATGGTAAATTCAATTTTACACATTATCCATATCAGAGGATTTAAATTAACCATCCTAAGCATTGGCAGGTGAAGAAGATGTCCGACAAAGTCTATCTCATCATCGATATGAAGTCCTTCTACGCCTCCTGCGAATGCGTCATGCGGGGGCTCGATCCGATGACGACGGATCTCGTCGTCGCCGACGAGGCGCGCGGCAGGGGGACGATCTGCCTCGCCGTCTCGCCGTCTCTGAAGGCGAAAGGCGTGCGCAACCGCTGCCGGCTGTTCGAGATTCCCGCTGGCTACCGCTACATCACCGCCGTGCCGCGCATGGAGCTCTACCTCAACTACGCCGCCGAGGTGTACAGCCTCTACCTCGATTACTTCTGCAAGGACGATATCTTCGTCTACTCCGTCGACGAGGCATTCATCGATATCACAGGCTATCGCATGGCATACCGCATGACGCCGCATCAGCTGGCGAAGTTCCTGCTCCAGGAGATCCGGCGGCGCCTCGGCCTGCCCGCCACCTGCGGCATCGGCACAAATCTCTACCTCGCGAAGATCGCCCTCGACATCACGGCAAAGCACAGCCCGGACCGCATCGGCTTCCTCGACGAGGCGCGCTTCCAGAAGACGCTCTGGCATCATCAGCCGCTCACGGACTTCTGGCGCATCGGTCCCGGTATCGCCCGCCGCCTGCACCGCCTGGGGCTGCGCGATTTGGGCGCTGTCGCGCACGCACCCTTTGCACTGATCCGCCGGGAATTCGGCATCGACGCCTGCCTCCTCTACGACCACGCCTGGGGTAGGGAGCCGACGACCATCGCGCAGATCAAAGCCTATGCGCCCGCCATCCGCTCCGTCTCCGCCGGGCAGGTCCTGCCGCGCGACTACACCTACGCGGAGGCGCGCATCGTGCTCGTCGAAATGGCGGATCAGCTCGCTCTCGACATGACGAAGCGGCAAGTCGTATCGCAGTCCATCTCGCTCTCCATCGGCTACAGCCGACACAGCGACCAGCAGGTTCCCTATACGGACGGCACAGCGCATCTGCCGGAGAAAACGAACGCCTCCTCGCTCATCACCGCGGGACTGCTCGCGCTCTTCGAGCGCACGGCGCTGCGCGAGCGCACCATCCGGCGCATCCTGCTCTGCGCCGAGCATACGGAGCGAAGCGACCTGCAAGAACTCTCCCTCTTCGCGCCGGACGAGCGCCTGCACAGGGAGCACACGCGCCAGCTCGCCCTGCTCCGCATCCAGGCGAAACACGGGAAGAACGCCCTGCTGCGCGGCACAGACCTACTGAGCGCCGGCACGCGCAGAGAGCGCAACGAACAGATTGGAGGTCACAAAGCCCATGGCAACGGCGAGACCGTACAACCGCGCCAAGATCTTCCAGCCCTTTGACGCCCTGCCCGGCTTCCGCGAGAAGCTGCAGGCGAAGGAAAAAGAGCACGAAAGAGACGCCGCCCCCAGCGTCGATGCGGAACGCGCACAGGAACTCGACGCGATTGCGCGCCATCTGCGTCCTGGACAGCCAGTCCTCGTCCGGTATTTCGCGCACGAAAAACGCCGAGCGCAGCGGACCACGTTCCGCGCCCTCGACAAGGAATCGTGCCAGATCCTCTTTGCCGATCTCGCGTTGTCGCCGCGAGATATCTACAGCATCGCGCCTCTCTAGACGCAAAGCAAGACAAAACCGCACAGCGGTCCCTCGCTGTGCGGCGCAAAAGCTACGATTTATTCTCTTTCTTCCATAAACCGGAAGGCCCTATATCCCACAAGATACGCATCAGGCACTCGCCGTGTCGCGGCGGAAGAACTCCTCTACGAGGCGATCCCAGCCGAGGTCGCAGATGGTCTGCTCACCGCAGGCATCCTGATAGAGGGCGAGCGCCATCGTCATGAGGGAGTCGGCGAGATAGGCGTCCTCCACCATGCCGAACGCCGCGTAGCTCTGCGCGAGCTGCGTGACGTAAGGCGTGAGGCGTGCGTCTGGGAGCGCATCGAGGATCTCATACATCGCCTGCGCATACTCCTCCGTCTCGCGCTTGTACGCCGCGGGCGTCCGTGCCGCCGCCTCGGCGAGCTGCCGCGTCCGGCTCAGCGCGATGATGCGCACGCGCTGCGCGCGTTGTTCCTCTTCCTGCATACCGATTCCTCCCTGCGCATTGCTCCACTGTTTGTGGACTATTATACGGCAGGCAGGAGAAAAATGCAAAGATTATCCTGTATACATGTGAAGCGGATATCTCACGGTGGGTATCCGCCTTTTCATTGTGCCCAGCGACACAAAAATGCCGCCTCCTTGAAAGCGATCATATGGTAGAATAGAGACAAATCTTTTCAGAGGAGGATGTATCATGAAATTTGCGATCTTCGGCGTTGGCGGCACGGGCGGCGTGCTCGGCGGATATCTGGCGCAGGCGGGAAACGACGTGACGTTCCTCGCGCGCGGAGCACATCTCCGCGCGCTGCAGGAAAACGGTCTCACGATCCACACCCAGCACCGCGGCGATCTCCATATCGAGCCCTGCCAGGCGATGCAAGCGGACGACTACCGCGAGACACCCGATGTGCTCTTCGTCTGCGTCAAATACTATAGCCTCGATGCCGCCATCGCACTCGCCCGGCGCGTCGCAGGGCCTGAGACGCTCATCATCCCGATCCTCAACGTCTTTGGCACGGGCGCCGTCATGCAGGAGCAGCTCCCAGGGAAGACCGTGCTTGACGGCTGCATCTACGTCTTCGCGAAGCGCAGCGCTCCCGGTATCATCGAGCAGCCACAGGAGATCCTGCGCGTGTTCTACGGCTTCCGCCCCAGGCAGGACGACCGCCTCGCGCCTAAAGCGGCAGAGCTCGAGCCCATCCTGCGCGCCGCCGACATCCACGCCCATCTCTCCACCGATATCCAGCGCGACGCCCTGACGAAGTTCTCCTTCGTCTCGCCGATGGGCACTGCCGGCCTCTACTTTGGCGTGACGAGCGAGGCGTTCCAGCGAGACGGCGAGGTACGCGAGACCTTCATCGGCCTGATCCGCGAAGTCGAGGCGCTCGGTCGCGCCATGGGCATCACGTTTGACCGCGACCTCGTCACGAGCGGCCTGCGCCTCATGGACGCCTTCGCACCCGGGCTCTCGACCTCCATGCAACGCGACGTCGCCGCCGGCGGCTCCTCGGAGTTCTCCGGCCTCGTCTCGCGCATCGTCACCCTCGGCAAGGCCTACCATGTCCCCACGCCGCTCTATGCGAAGATCGACGCCTGGGGCAAAGCCCGCGGCCTCGCCTGAGAAGACGATATCTCTGGAAGCACGGATGGAATCACACGCACAGCTTCACGCGGTTCCATCCGTGCTTCCTTTCTTTCTCCTCGAAATACGATCCATGATCCAGCGCTTCAGTAAAAATGTCAAAGCATAAGGGAAAGTGACAAATCGATCATTGACACCGATATTGGTATCCGCGAGTTTGATCCCCTTTCGAATATCCGGATACATCTCCCCTGTGACCAAGGTCTTCAATGATTTCGCGGCGCCATTTCGTGCTTTGACTTCCACCGGGATCAGGGAATCAGCATCCCGGATAAAGAAATCCATCTCCAACGTTGCTGACGGATTGCGATAGAAATAGAGACCATATCCTTGCGAGACCAACATCTGCGCTACCATATTCTCGAACAGGGCACCTTTGTAAACCCCAAAATTCTTATTCTGGCGCAAATCAGCTTGCGCCTCCTCGTCAAGAGAAGCGATCAGAAGCCCCGTATCCCCGAAATAAAGGCGATAATTATTAGGATCATAATTCCCCTTCAAGGGTAATTCCGGATGCTCCAGGCAATAGCAGACATTCACGATTCCCGCATTGGACAGCCAGTCGATGACACCGACATACTCCCTGCTGCGTGCCCCATGCGCAACCTTCGATATTTGGAATTTCGTATTCTCTCTGCCAAGGAACACAGGAATCTTGCGATATACATTCAGGATTCTCGTTTGATCCATTCCCTGGGCATATTTCGTGATATCTTCTTCGTAATCAAGCAGCAACTGCTTCTGCATCGCCAAAGTCCCACTGTAGTTGCCCTTTTCCACAAATGACCACACGACAGCAGGCATCCCGCCGAGAACTAGATATTCTCGGAATGCTTCCCGCAGCGCAGACAAAGCCCCAGCAGATAGCGGTCGGAATTCCCGCAGATGCTGGTATAGATCATCAACCTGCGCCTCCTTATAACCTTTCGCCCACAGATATTCCTCAAAATCCAACGGATACATCGTGATATCCTCTTTGTACCCTACGCTGTTGGATTCGATGCTCTGATAGCTGATTCCCATGAGCGAACCGGAACAAATCACGTCAAACCTTCGGTCCAGCCGAAAGGATTTCAAGCTGGTCGCGCAATCAGGACAAGCCTGAAGTTCATCGAAGAAGATCAACGTCGCCCCCGGCTCTATCTTCAATGAAGGGTGCAGGAACGTGATGTTCCGAAGGATCTGGTCGACGTCGTAACCATCATCAAAAATCGTTCGATATTCCTTTTGCAAGATAAAATTGATCTCTATCACATTCTCATAATTTTGTTTGGCAAAATATTCGATGGCCTCAGTCTTGCCGATCTGGCGCGCGCCTTTGATGATCAGTGGCAGACGGTTCGGATCCTTTCGCCAACGGAGCAATCGTTCATCCATCTTACGTCGCAAACGTTCCATCACATCATTCTCCATACATTCATTATTTTTATCACATTTTTAGACGATATCTGCCATGGTAAATCACAAAAATCAATAAATCTGTCTTTAT
The DNA here is from genome assembly GCA_902763085.1 of Dongibacter bovis. GTDB lineage: Bacteria > Bacillota > Negativicutes > Selenomonadales > Selenomonadaceae > Selenomonas_C. The sequence goes on along the minus strand of CACWQW010000008.1, from coordinate 29,184 downwards.
TTTATCACATTTTTCAGGAAACATCTAAGGAAACCTCGCCATACAGTTTCCTGAAACGATCCCCGCTCATACCTCTCCTGCCTCGTACGTGCTGTATCCTTCATAGCGATACGACACCATCGATGCCCTTCCCATCGATCGTTTCATGGTACACGATTCCCCTGCGAGAGACAAGAACGAGCCGCCGGAGACCGGCGGCTCGTATTCAACGGCGCGTGTTTTCGCCATTTCCTACCTATATATAGTGTAGCTCCGATGGCTCAGACGGCGTAGAAGTTGACGAGCTTCGCGTCGAAGATGCCGTCGAGCGCCTTGATGGAGGCGAGGACTTTCTCGGGGATGTCATCGTCGATCGTGAGCACCATGAGGTTCGTCTCCTGGTCCTTCGTGCCGCCGACCTGCATGCCGGAGATGTTGATGTGGGAGTTGCCCATGATGGAGCCGATCGTACCGATGACGCCCGGGCGGTTGATGTGCGGCATGACGAGGATGCGCGCGTGCGGGTCGACGTCGACGCGGAAGTCGTTGATCGTGACGATGCGGCCTTCCTCACCGAAGAGCGTGCCCGCGACGGCGACTTCCTTGCCAGCGGCTTTCGCCGTAACCGTGATGAGGTTCGCGAAGCTGCCCGCATCCTCTTCCTTCTTCTCGGAGACTTTGATGCCGCGCTCTTTCGCGAGGCTCGGCGCGTTGACGTAGTTGACCTCGCCTTCCATGACGGGGTTGAGCATACCCTTGATGGCAGCCGTCGTGACGAGGGTCGTGTTGACCGCCGTGAGGTCACCCTGGTATTTGACCTCGACGCTGTCAACAGGTCCCTCGGCGAGCGAAGTGACCGTGCAGCCGAGGCGCTCGGCGAGGTTGAGGTACGGCGCGATGACTTTCATGACCTCCGGGGAGACCGGCGCCATGTTGACGGCTGTCGCGACGGGCTCGCCGTGAAGCGCCGCGAGGATGCCCTTCGCGACATCGACGGAGACGCCGATCTGCGCCTCAACGGTCGAGGCACCGAGGTGCGGCGTGAGCACGATGCCCGGCACGCCGACGAGCGGATGGTCCTTGGTGACCGGTTCCTTTGTGTAGACATCGATGGCGGCGCCGGCGACGATGCCGGACTTCACGGCCTCTGCGAGATCCTCCTCGACGATGATGCCGCCGCGCGCGCAGTTGACGAGGCGCACGCCTTTCTTCATCTTCTTCATCTGCTCCATGCCGATCATGCCCTTCGTGTCGGGCGTGAGGGGCATGTGCACCGTGATGAAGTCGGCGTTCTCGATGACTTCGTCGAACGTCGCGACCTTGACGCCGAGCGCCTGCGCGCGCTCCTCGTTGATGTAGGGATCATAGGCGAGCACGTTCATCTCGAACGCGAGGGCACGCTTCGCGACGCCCGAGCCGATGCGGCCCATGCCGATGACGCCGAGCGTCTTGCCGCGCAGCTCGACACCGACGTATTTCTTGCGGTTCCACTCCCCCTTCTGCATCGTCTCGTTCGCGATCGGGATGTTGCGGGACATCGCGAGCATCATCGCCATCGTGTGCTCTGTCGCCGCGATCGTGTTGCCGCCCGGAGAGTTGATGACGATGATGCCGCGCGCCGTCGCCGCGGGGATGTCGATGTTGTCGACGCCGACGCCAGCGCGGCCGATGATCTTGAGGTTCTTCGCGCGGTCGATGACTTCCTTCGTCACCTTGGACGCCGAGCGCACCATGATGGCATCGAACTGCGGGATGATCTCAAGCAGCTCCTCGGCCGGGAGCTTGTCCTTCACGACGACCTCAAACTCCTTCTCGAGGAGCTCGATGCCTTTCGGGGAAATACCATCAGCTGCTAAAACCTTCATTGTCAAATCTCTCCTTCTGCTGGACACAGCGGGGGCGCGCAACTGGCAGGGGCTCCCTACCAAAAAAAGCCCCGCCCCATTGGGGCGAAGCTTCGCTTCACGGTACCACCCAGTTCACATGCAACAATGCAACTCATCTCCGCTGTAACGGGCGGACCCGTCCGGCTCCTCGCCGGCGGCTTCGAGGCGGACAGGCGACGGCTCACCACCGGCTCGCACCTCCCGCCGGCTCTCTTTCGGCTCGCTTCCGCTTTTTCCTCTGCATCGCATTTTGCTTGTGTATCTTGAATACACTCATTATATGCCATCCGTTTTGAGCCGTCAAGTGTGCGCTTGAAAAAAACATCTTTTCGATGCTTGCTTGATTTTCCCTATCTTTCGCGCTAGAATAGAACAAACTGACAACCGGCGGTTCATTCACCGCCGCCACTCTACCCATTCAGACTGAGGAGGTTTTTCCCTTGGAAGCAAATCGCATCTACAATTTCAACCCGGGGCCGGCGACGCTGCCCCTGCCCGTCCTCAAGGAAGCACAGGCAGAGTTCCTCAATTTCCACGAGAGCGGCATGTCGATCCTCGAGATCAGCCACCGCGCGAAGGAGTACGCCGCCATGCAGGCGCAGGCGAAGGCGGACATCAAGGAGCTCATGGGGCTCGGCGATGACTACGAGGTCCTCTTCATGACGGGCGGCGCGAGCACGCAGTTCGCCTTCCTCCCGCTGAACTTCGCTTCCAAGGAGCATCCGGGCAGCTACGTCCTCTCCGGCAGCTTTGCCGAGAAGGCGTACAAGGAGGCTGAGCACCTCGGTATCGGCGAGATCGTCGCGTCGAGCAAGGAGGGCGGCTACCGCCACATCCCAACGCAGGAGGAGCTCAAGATCGACAAGGACGCCGCCTATGTCCACCTCTGCTACAACAACACGATCTACGGCACGGAGTACCACTACATCCCTGACACGCAGGGCGTGCCGCTCTTCGCAGACATGTCGAGCGATATGCTCTCCCGCCCCCTCGACTTCCAGAAGTTCGATTTCATCTACGCCGGCGTGCAGAAGAACCTCGGCCCCGCGGGCGTGACGCTCGTCGTCGCGAAGAAATCCTTCCTCGAGAAGAGCCCGGAGAGCCTCCCGACGATGTTCAAGTACGAGACGTTCTTCAAGAAGGACTCCCTCTACAACACGCCGCCGGCGTTCAACATCTACATGGTCGGCAAGGTTGCTGCCTGGATCAAGGCGGAGGGCGGCCTCGCGGAGATGGAGAAGCGCAACAAGAAGAAGGCGGCGCGCCTCTACGGCGTCATCGATGCCTCGAACGGCTTCTATCGTGGCCACGCGGAAAAGGATAGCCGTTCATTTATGAACGTAACGTTCCGTCTGCCGAGTGAAGAGCTTGAGAAGACGTTCGTTGCCGAGGCGCTTGCCAAAGGACTCAGCGGCGTCAAGGGCCATCGCAGCGTCGGCGGCATGCGCGCTTCCATCTATAATGCCATGACCTACGAAGGCGTCGATGCGCTCGCTTGCTTCATGGAGGCATTTGAAAAAGCGCACGCTTGAGCACATTTGTTTTTTGAAATACATAACATGTCAAAACAAGGAAAGATATTTATACGTTTGTAAGGTTCTTTCCTTGTTTCTTTTACCCCTTTTTTGTATAATAACGATAGTTGTATGCAGGAAAGGGTGATTTTATCATGCATATCCGACAAACAAAACTCTTGGACATTGTCAACAGGGAGCAGAAGATTTCCGTGACGGAACTCGCGCACCGGTTGGGTGTCTCGGAAGTCACCATCCGCAAGGACCTCACTTCCCTCGAGCAGAAGGGGCTGCTCCACCGGGAACACGGCTTTGCGGTCATGAGTGCGACGGACGATGTCCTGCACCAGCTTTCGTTCAATTATGAACGGAAGCAGCGCATCGCCGTCATGGCGGCGAAGACGATCAAGAGCGGGGAAACGGTCATGCTCGGGGACGGCGCCTGTTGTACGCTGCTCGCTGAGGAGATCGTGCTGCACAAGAGCGACGTGACGATCATCACGAACTCGGCGTTCCTCGCCTCCTTCGTCCGCAAGTATCCCAATGCACACGTAATCCTGCTCGGCGGGGAGTACCAGAACGATGCGCAGGTGCTCGTCGGCCCGCTCATCAAGGATTACGCGGCGCGCTTCAGCGTGGACAAACTCTTCGTGAGTCCGGACGGCTTCAATGAAAAGGGGTTCATGGTCGCCGATCTCATGCGCTCGGAGGCAATCCGCGCCATCGCGGAGAACGCGGGAAACGTCATCGTGCTCGCCGAGGGCGCGACGCTCAACCGCAAGAGCCACGTGCTCGCGTTCTCGCTCGAGGAGGTCGCCTGCGTCTACACGGACGACCTCCTCGAGCGCGAGGTGCTCACGCTCCTCGAGGAGCATGAGGTGCCGACAGAGGTCCTGCCGCCGCCGCTCACCACGGCCGTACGGAACTGATCCGACCATATTCTCTGGGACATACGTAGCGGCGACAGCCTGAGCGTTGAGCCCTCCGCGCGCCCCGACATAAAAAGAAACCGCGGGCAGACCATGACATATGCCATGATCTGCCCGCGGTTTTTCTCTGCGATGCTGCCGCTCGGCTCAGCCTTCCGGCTGCCCGAGGGTGATGTCCGCCTCAAACATGCGGTTCCAGGGGAACGAGACCGTGAGGTCAGCGAGCCCCGGGAGCGGCGGCAGGTTGTCCTCAGCGAAGCGCGCCATGAAGCGGCTCGCGCGGTTCTCCACCGCCTCGCGCTTGCCGTCGAGGCTGCCGTAGACACCGTCGCCGCGCAGCCACGTGAGCTGGCGCGCGAGGATGCCGCGCACGTTCGCCTGATAGCCCCAGTCGTCGAGGTAGCGCGTGAGCAGCAGGTCGTCGATGGCGTCATCCTTCATGCGCCCTGTGAGCATACCCTCGCCGATGAGGAAGCCCGTGCTGTTCGTCGCCGTGTTCCAGCCGCCGTAGGCGCGGAGCTTGAAGAGCAGGCCGCGCGCCTTGAGCTCCTCCATGAGCGCGTTGTCCGCTCCGTTGGCGTAAGCGATGTCGGCGACGCCGACGGGATAGCCCGCCTGCACGTAGTCCTCGACGATGCTCGCCATGTACTTCGTGCCCTCGCGCGCCGTACCGTCATTGGCGCGGTCGTTCGCCTCGTACGTCTTGCCGTTCGGGTTCGTGTTGACCGCGAGCACGAGGTCGGCCTTTGCCGGCGAGGAGACAGCCATGCCGCCCGCCGCGGCGATGGCATCGGCGATGGAGTCGCTGATGGGCTCGTCGGAGTACGACGGCACGGTGTTCCCGCCGCGGCCCCAGTTGTAGCGGACATAGACGAAGGGCACCTGCCGCTCGATGTCGTTGACGGCGCGCGTCAAAAGCAGCATGCCGATCTCATCGATGCCCGCCATGGACTGGTAGCGCGTCTTGCCGAGATCCTTGCCGTAGTCGGCGAGATGGCGGCTCTCGAGGTGCGTCTGCGAGTAGGGCGCATTGTCATCGCGCCCGAGCACGAAGTAGTTGAAATCGTTCGCGCGCGTGAGATCGATGAGGCGCTTGTTCGCGTCGAAGTTCTTCGCACGGCGCCCCATCCAGTCGTCGAGGGACTTCTGCGGGATGAGCTTCTCGAGGAACGCGGCCTCCTTCTTCTCGCGGCGTGTGAGTCCCTCGACCTCCGCCTTGTCCTTGAGCACGGTGTAGCGGAAGATATCCGCGCCGTAGTTCCGGTAGTAGCCCGGCTCCTCATGGCCGGACGCCTCCCCCGTGCGCGGCGTGCGCATGATGGAGCCGAAGACGTAGAGCTGCATCTTCGGATGGCTCTTGCGGAACGCTGTGAACCGGTCGGCGCGCTCTAGGATCTGCTCCTCCGTGTACTCGTGCTTGCGCGAGCCGACGAGGCTGCCGTAGAGCAGGGAATCCGACGAGATGACCGCCGCCCGCGCATCCTCAGCATGCGTATCAAGCCACTGCCAGAGCTCGTCGGGATGACCGAGGTCCTGGCGATTCCCGAGCAGGTCCTCCGGCGGCACGACAACATCGTAGCCGAGCTTCTCTACAACCGCCGCCGTCTGCTTGTCCGAGATCGGCCGGTTGTCGTGCGGAATGAAGATGATCTTGTCCGGCCCCTTCTCCTTGTGGCGCGCACCTGCCGTCGGCAGGGAGAGCAGGCACGTGCAGAGGACGACGCCGACCACCGCGATCCATCGTTTCATGGGAAATCCCTCCTCGTTTCATCGTTCTCACCAACGGACGCGCGCGGGCAAAGTCTTCAGGAAGAAGACTTCACGATCGAGAGCAGCGCGTCCTTCACGTCGTCCGGCACGTGGAGACGCGTCTCAAAGAGGATGCCTCCCTCCTTCGGCGTCGCGCTTTTGATCTCGACCATGTCGAGCAGGCGATGGCCGCGCACCTCCGTCTGACCGAAGCGCGACGCCGCAAGCACGCCACTGTAGTCGACGAGCAGCGTGTTGCCCTTGATCTTCACGGGCAGGTTCTCTGGCATGTCGAGGTGCCCGACCATGCGCTCCGCCATCGAGAGCGAGATGCGCGAGAAGACCCAGCTCATGAGCCCGTGCTGCGGGATGTTCTTCTCCCGCACGCGGAATTTCATATACGATGTATCCCCGTCGTGCACGAAGTCCTCGATGGTGCCCGTGAGCTCCACGGAGCCGACTTTGCGCGTATCCGCCGTGACCTTCAGACGGCCGCTGGCGAGGGACTGGAGCGTGAGTCCCTTGACGGGCGCCGCGTCCCCCGCGTCCGCGATCGATTTCGCGATGGCATCGTTCATCATCTCATCCGAGACGAAGAGCTTGCCGTCTGCGATCTCCGCGAGCGTCTCCTTGTCCCAGGTATCGCGCACGACCTGCAGCGCAGGGCCGTAGTCAGCGACTGCCTGCTCCACCTTCGCGACGTCGATGCTTGCGATCGCCTGCTGCCAGTTTGCCGGCATATCCATAGTGTCGCCTCCCGCTCACGCCTGCGGCACGTCCGCCGCGTCTTTCCGCTCGCGGATGTCCTGCCAGAGGTCGCGCGCGCGGTCGAAGACCTTCGGCTCCATCGTGCGCATGTTCTGGTCGCCGATGATCCGCGAGAGATACTGCGTCGCCTTCTCCATGTTGCCGAGCCGATAGTAGATCGCCCCGATGAGGTAGACGACCATGTTGTCCGTCATGGTGCCCTGCGGATAGTGCTCCTTCATGATGGACTGGTCGTAGAGCTCCGCCGCATGCTCGAGCGCGTCATGCTCGTTCGCCTCATCGCCGGCGGCGCGGTACACCCAGCCGAGATGCAGGTAGAGTCCCGCCCGGTGCGCGAGCGATGCGTCGATGAGCTCCGCGTAAAAAAGCGCGAGCTTGTAGGACGCCACCGCCTCGGGCACGCCGCGCTCCGGCGTGAACTCGAGCGCGATCTGCCGCCCGCTCAGGAACTCCTGGATCTTCTTCTTGTGACGCGCAGGCAGCGGCGTGAGGAAATGCTTCTCATCCGCCGCAAAGCCGCAGTGCTCACAGAACCAGATATGATAGAAATACGGGTTGATCCCCTTGTAGTGGACACAGAAATCCTCGTCCGTCTTCTCCGCGATGATCCGCGACTTCAACTTGATGACGCGCGTCATTTCGCCGCAGACAGGGCACGGCTTCTCAACGACAAATGTATACTCGCTCATGCGTCTTGTCTCCTCCCTAGATATGATTTTATCGTATCATAGAATCTGGAAAAAGGAAAGAGTCATAAAAAACAGCATGCCGGCTCCGGCATGCTGTGCTGGGAAGAAGCCTTCCCCCATATCTATTTTCCCAGAACTCACGCGCGTCCGTACTCCTCCGCGAGCGCCCGCAGCGCTTTCGCGTCGAGGGCGAGGAGGTAGTCGGGCTTCAGGCACCATTTCCAGTTGAGGCCGATGGTGCCGGGCGTGTTCATGCGGGCGCGGCTGTCGAGGCCGAGCAGGTCCTGCATGGGTACGATGGCGAGGCGCGCGCGCGAGGCGTAGGCGAAGCGGATGAGCCCCCGCGTGACGTCCTGCGGGTTCTCCTTGTCCGCGCCGATGAGCTGGGCGACCGCCGCCTGCGTCGGCGCGTCGATGTCCTTCGTGAACCAGCCAACCGTCGTGTTGTTGTCGTGCGTGCCCGTGTAGACGATGCTGTTCTCCGGCGCCACGAAGCCGAGGCGGCCTTTCTCGTTGAGGTAGAGCGTGAAATGCAGGACCTTCATGCCCGGGAAGCCGCAGTCGTCGCGCAGCTTTTCGACCTCGTCCGTGATGATGCCAAGATCCTCCGCGACGATGGGCAGGTCGCCGAGCTCCGCCTTCACGGCGTCGAAGAAGGGTTTCCCCGGTCCCTTGACCCAGCGGCCGTTGACCGCCGTCTTCGCCTTGCCGTCGATCTCCCAGAAGGCCTCGAAGCCGCGGAAATGGTCGATGCGCACGACGTCGACGAGCGAAAAGAGCTTGCGGAACCTGGCGATCCACCAGGCGTAGCCCTCGTCCTTCATCGCCTGCCAGTCGTACTGCGGGTTGCCCCAGAGCTGTCCCGTCGCGCTGAAGTAATCGGGCGGGACACCCGCGACGGTCTTCGGCGTGCCGTCCTCGTTGAGGTTGAAGAGCGACTGATGCGCCCAGACGTCCGCGCTGTCCTGCGAGAGGAAGATCGGCATGTCGCCGAGGATCTTCACGCCCTGCTTTTTCGCATAGGCGTGCAGGCGGCCCCACTGCACATCGAAGAGGAACTGCATGTACTTGACGAAGCCGACGTGCTCCGCGAGGCGTGCTGCGAGCGCCTCGAGCGCTTTTGGCTCGCGGCGCTTGACGGGCTCCGGCCATTTCGTCCATTCCTCGTGCTTGTAGTCGTCCTTTGCTGCAACAAAGAGCGCGTAGTCATCGAGCCAGGCGGCTTCGCGCGCGCAGAACTCCTGGTACTCCGGGAGCTGCTCGCCGCCCGCCTTGATGAAGCGCGCGTACGATTTCTTCAGGCATTTGTGCTTGAACGTCCAGACGCGCGTGAAGTCGATGAACGAGCTGCCGCCCTGGTAGAGCACCTTGCACTCGCCAGGCTGCAGCCAGCCGCGTTCGATGAGCGCCTCGAGGTCGATGAGCATAGGGTTGCCCGCAAACGCCGAGGGTGACTGGTACGGCGAGTAGCCGAAATCGACGGGCCCGAGCGGCAGGATCTGCCAGACCTTCTGCCCGGCGGCGGCGAGGAAATCAACGAACGCATAGGCGGCCTTGCCGAGGTCGCCGATGCCGTACTTCGTCGGCAGGGACGTTGGATGCAAGAGGACGCCCGCTGCGCGCTCGTACTGCTGCGGCGCCGCCTGCTCGTGCAGCAGGAGGCCGTGCAGCGGCTTTACGGGCACGGTGAGCTTGCCGCGCACGACGTCGTAGCGGCGCTCGGGGTGGAACGCGTCGACGAAGACGCCCTCCGCGAAGTCGCCGACGTCGAGCGTGACGGTCTGCTCCTCGCTGCGGTGACGATTGAAGATGGCGATGTAGGTATCGCTCTCCGCCTTCGCGCCGAAGACATCGCGTCCGCCGCGGATGAGCCGCGCGAACGCGAGCAGGTCGCCGTCGCCGTAGAGCGGCAGGAGCTCGCCCGTCTGCAGCGCCGTGTGCTCGTTGCGCTCCTTGATATAGCGGCGGAACTTCGACTGCACGTACGTGTCTCCGTGCCCCCACGGGTACGGGCGACGGTTGTACGGGTCCTTGAAGCCCTGCATTGCGATCTCGTCGCCGTAGTAGACGGAGGGGACCCCCGGATACGTCATCTGGAAGAGCACCGCCATGAGGAGGCGCGCCATGCCGAGGTTGTAATGGTCGTCGTCCATCTGGTAGCGCGACTGCTCGACGGCGGGCATGCCGTCGTAGAACGGCGCCTCGCCGAGGAACGTGAGCGCGCGCACGACGTCGTGGCTGCCGATGAGGTTCATCATCGCGTAGAAGTTTTCCTTCGGATAGTTCTCGCGCAGGCTCTCCATGCGGCGCATCGCAAGGCGTCCGTCGATGTAGCCCATGAGGAAGTCGAAGAGGTGCTTTCGGAGCGGATAGTTCATCGCGGAGTCCATCTCGTGGCCGCAGAGGTACTCGCGCTGCTGCCCGTAGGCGACCTTATGCGAGGCGTCCTCCCAGACCTCGCCGATCATCACGGCGTCGGGATCCGTCTTCTTGAGCTCCTTGTAGAACGCCTGCGAGAACGCCGCGGGCAGCTCGTCGATGACGTCGAGGCGCCAGCCGCTGATGCCCTCGCGCATCCAGTGATGGAGCACGCTGTCCTCATCGTGGATGATGAAGTCCATGTAGGAGGGCGTCGTCTCCGTGACATCGGGGAGCGTGTTGAAGTTCCACCAGCACTCGTAGTCGTTCGGGAATTTGCGGAAATTGTACCACTCGTAGTACGGAGACTCCTTCGACTGGTAGGCGCCGATCGTGTCGTACTGTCCCTGCCGGTTGAAATAGCGGCTGTTGCTGCCCGTATGGCTGAACACGCCGTCGAGCAGGATGTGCATGCCCAGCTTTTTCGCCTCGGCGACGAGGTGGCGGAACTCCTCGTTCGTGCCGAGGATCGGGTCGATCTTCAGGTAGTCGCCCGTATCGTAGTGATGGTTGCTCTCCGACTCGAAGACGGGGTTGAGATAGATGGTGTCGATGCCGAGCTCTCTGAGGTACGGGAGCTTCGACTCGATGCCGCGCAGGTTCCCGCCGAAGAAGTCGTAGGCGACGATCTCCTTCGTGTCGGGGTCCTTGTAGTAGCAGGGATCGTCCTGCCACGACGCATGGTAGACGGCACCGCGCTTCTCGATGAGCTTGTCGCCGACGCGGCAGAACCTATCGGGGAAGATCTGGTACATGACGGCGTGCTTGAACCAGTCCGGCGTCTTCGCGCCCTTGTCGTAGACGGTGATCTGGAACGACGGTGGCGCCTGCTCGGAGAGCGCGCCCTCGCCGCCGAGCTGCTCCGCGTTGTTCCCGTAGAACTGCGTGCCCGTCGACGTCACGATGATGAAATAATACCAGAGCAGACAGCCCGTCTCCGGCATGGGGACCTTCGTCTTGTAGAATTTCTCCTCCGCCTCGGCATCGGCGTCCGTCGCGAGCGGATAGAGCTTCTCGCCCTTGCCCTCCTGCCAGACGCGCAAGAGCACCTGGCGGATCTCCTCCCGCGTCTTGAGCCGCAGTCCAAGCTCTAGAATACTGCCCGCCTCTACCGCCCCGATGGTGGAACGGTAGTAGATATTCTGGGAATCGTGTTCCACCTGTCCACGTTCAATCATAGCGTCCTCCCTCGTATCGAGATACACATCCTGTATCGTTCTCCCAATCCTGTATCTCTCCTATATCTCTAAAACAAGCCCGGCACCAACGTGCCGGGCTTGCTGACCTGGCTTGACTTACTTCGCGGTCAGTTTCTCATAGAGTGCCTCGTATTCCTTCGCCGAACGCTTCCAGCTGAAATCAGCCCGCACGGCGTTGAGCTGGATCTTGTGCCAGATCTCGTAGTTGCCGTAGAAGCTCAGCGCGCGCTTCAGCGCGTACATCATCTCATGCGCGTTGTAGTTCTCGAAGACGAAGCCGTTGCCTTCCTGCGTGTATTTGTTGTACTGCGTGACCGTGTCCTTCAGGCCGCCCGTCTGGCGCACGACGGGGATCGTCCCGTAGCGCAGTGCGATGAGCTGACCGATGCCGCACGGCTCGTAGTTCGACGGCATGAGGAAGATATCGGCAGCAGCGTAGATGCGCTGCGCGAGCTGGTTGGAGAAATAGATGTTCGCCGAGACTTTCTTTGGATAGCGCCAGGCGAGCCCCTTGAACCAGTCCTCGTAACGCTTCTCGCCCGTGCCGAGCACAACGAGCTGGATGTCCTCATGCTGGAGGATCTCATCCATCATGCGCACGACGAGGTCCATGCCCTTCGGCTCGACGAGGCGCGAGACGATGGCGACGAGCGGCACATTGCGGCGGACGGGAAGGCCGAGCGCCTTCTGCAGCTCCGTCTTGTTATCGAGCTTGCGGTCGAGGCTGTCCTCATCATACGTCTCGAAGAGGTTCTTGTCCGTACGGGGATTGTAGACATCGTAGTCGATGCCGTTCACGATGCCAGAGAGGTCGTCCGCGCGGCTCCGCAGGAGGCCGTCGAGGTGCTCGCCGAAATAGGGATACTGGATCTCCTGCGCGTACGTCTTCGAGACGGTCGTGACGGCGTCCGCGTAGATGATGCCGCCCTTCATGAAGTTCACGGCATCGAAGAACTCGAGGTCGCCGTTGTTGAAGTACTTCCAGTCGAGGCCGAGCACGTCCGTCATGACGTCCTTCGGGAAGATGCCCTGATACTTGAGGTTGTGGATGGTGTAGACGGTCTTGATCTTCTCATAGCGCTCGTCCCCCATGTGCTCGAGTTTCAGGAACACGTTCACGAGGCCGGCGTGCCAGTCGTTCGTATGGATGACGTCGGGCCAGAAGTCGAGGACGGGCAGCAGGTTCAGCACGGCGCGGCTGAAGAAGGAGAACCGCTCCGCATCGTCCCCGTAGCCGTAGAATCCCTCGCGGTCGAAATACTCCTCGTTGTCGACGAAGTAGTACGTCACATCGCCGAGCTTGTACGCATCGAGGCCGACGTATTTCTCACGCCACGCCACGGGCAGCGTGCCATCGTAGACATGCTGCATCGCGTCCCTATACTCCTTGGGGATCTTGCCGTATTTCGGCATGATGACCCGGACATCCACGCCGTCAGCCTCGAGCGCCTTCGGCAGGGAGCCAGCCACGTCGGCGAGACCTCCTGTCTTCGCAAATGGTACGGCCTCAGCTGCTACGTATAGAATCTTCATCACACACATCCTCCTCACTCATTCGCGGCCCGCTCGGCCGCTTTCCGCCGCGTCGTGCGCTTGCGGACGGTTCCCTCTGTTTCCCCTGTTTCCTTTGCGCTTGTGCGCGTGCGCTTCCTCGGCGCCTTGGCTGCCTTTTCCCCAGAAGCAGCTGTCTTCCTGCGCGTGGACGTCTTCACTGCCGCGCCTGCGTCCTTCTCCTCAGACGCAGCCTTGGTGCGCGCCGTCCGCTTCGCAGCGGGCCTGGCAGCAGCGGCAGGTTCCGCGCTCTCGGTGGTCTTGGTGCTTTTTGTGCTTTTTGTACTCCTCGCGCTCTTAGTGCTCTTAGCACTCTTGGTGCTTCTCGTGCCGCTGGTGCGCTTCGCGCCCGCAGTCCCTGCGGCGCTCTTCGCGCGCGTCGTCCGCTTCGCCGCCGTGCGGCGCTTCGGCGTCGCGGCAGCGGCCGCCGCGGGCGCCGCCTCTCCCTCACTGGTCTCGCCCTTCGCCGCCACGGTCTGGGATTCCTCAGCAGGAGCCTTGCGCCCCGCTGCCGCCGCCCCGCGCAGACGCAGGTAGACGGTCGCGAGCGGCGGCACCGTGAGCACGATGGACTGCGCGCGGCTGTGCCACGGCACGTCCTCGCTGGCGAGGTCGCCGTTCTTCACGCCGCTGCCGCCATACGCCTCCTCGTCGCTGTTGAACACCTCGTAGTAGACGCCTTTCTTCGGCACGCCGAGGCGATAGCCGTGGCGCACCTCCGGCGTGAAGTTGCAAATGACGACGAGGAAGTCGTCGGCATCCTCCGCCTTGCGGATGAACGAGACGACGCTGTTCTCGTTGTCGTCCGGGTCGATCCACTGGAAGCCGTTCCAGTCGAAATCGACCTGCCAGAACGCCTTGTTCTCGCAGTAGAACCGATTAAGCGCGCGGCTGTACTCGAGCATCTTCGTGTGCATCGGATACTTCTGCACGAGGTGCCAGTCGAGGCTGTCGTCGTATTTCCACTCGATGAACTGTCCGAACTCGCCGCCCATGAAGAGCAGCTTCTTGCCAGGATGCGCCATCCAGTAACCGAAGAAGGCGCGCAGGTTCGCGAATTTCTGCCAGTAGTCGCCCGGCATCTTGCTGATGAGCGAACACTTGCCGTGCACGACCTCGTCATGCGAGAGCGGCAGCACGAAGTTCTCGCTGAATGCGTACATGAAGGAGAACGTAACCTTGTCGTGGTTCCACTTGCGGTAGATGGGGTCGAGGCTCATGTACTTGAGCATATCGTTCATCCAGCCCATGTTCCACTTGTAGTTAAAGCCCATGCCGCCCATGTAGACGGGACGCGAGATCAGCGGCCACGCCGTCGACTCCTCCGCGATCATGAGCGCCTGCGGATGGTACTTGAACACGGTTTCATTGAGCTTTTTGATGAAGTCCATCGCCTCGAGATTGCCCGTCTCACCGTACTTGTTCGGCGTCCATTCGCCGTCCTTGCGGCCGTAGTTGAGGTAGAGCATGTTCGCCACGGCGTCGATGCGCAATCCGTCGATGTGGAACTCCTCGAGCCAGAAGAGCGCGTTCGAGATGAGGAAGCTCTGCACCTCCGTGCGGCCGTAGTCGAAATTCGTCGTACCCCATTCCCAGTTTTCCGCGCGCTGCTCGTTGTCCGACTCATAGAGCGTCATGCCGTCGAAGTGGCGCAGCCCCTGCTCGTCCTTGCAGAAATGGCCCGGCACCCAGTCCATGATGACGCCGATGCCCGCCGCGTGCGCCTTGTCGACGAGGTAGCGGAAATCATCCGGCGTACCATAGCGACTCGTCACGGCATAGTAGCCCGTGATCTGATAGCCCCAGGAGCCGTCAAAGGGATGCTCGCAGAGCGGCATGAACTCGATGTGCGTGTAGTTCATCTTCTTGACGTAGTCGATGAGCTGGTCCGCGAGGTCGCGGTAGGAGAGGTACTCGCCGTCGAGCGTCCGCCGCCACGAGCCCGCGTGCACCTCATAGGTGAGCATCGGGCGCTCGTAGCTGGACTCCCTCTTCTTCCGCTCCTGCCAGTCATCGTCCTGCCAGGCGTAGTGGCTGAGGTCGTAGAGGCGCGACGCCGTGTTCGGCTTCTTCTCCGCGTAGAACCCGTAGGGGTCCGCCTTCATGATGTGCGGACCGCCCCACTGCGGCTCGATGGCGTACTTATAGATATCGCCTTCCTGTAGCCCCTCGATGAAGACCTCCCAGATCTCGCCGTCGCCGATGCGCTGCATCGGGTGGCGGCGCGTGTCCCATTCGTTGAAATCGCCGACGACGCTCACGGATTTCGCGTGCGGCGCCCAGACCGCGAACCGGACGCCATCCTTCCCGCCCTGCGTCAGGAAATGCGCGCCGAGCATCTCATAGGCATGATAGTTCGTCCCCTGATGGAACAGGTACAGGTCGAACTCACTTAATTCCGATGTCTTCATAAGGACCCCCCTCTGTGGCTCCATTCCCCACCTCGGAGCCATCTTCCTCCATTCAAATGCAACAAGTTTCCTCTTGTCAGCCGATCATGACGGGCTTGACCTGCCAGATCTCGCTCGCGTACTCCTCGATCGTGCGATCGGAGGAGAACCCGCCGGAATTGGCGATGTTGATCGCCGCACTCCGCAGCCAGTGGTAGCGGTCCCGATAGCGGCGGTACACCTCCGCATGCGCCTCCGCGTACGCACGGAAGTCCTTCAGAATGAAGAACTCATCGTTCTGATGAACGAGGTAGTCGAAGAGCGAGTGGAAGTTCCCGTACGTCCCATCGACGAGCTGGTCGACGATGCGATGCACGTCCTCGTCCGTGTTGTAGATATCCCAGGCAGAGTACGTGCCCGTCGCGTAGTAATTGAGCACCTCTTCCGCCTTGAGGCCAAAGATGACGCAGTTCTCATCGCCGCCGACGGCGTCGCGGATCTCGACGTTCGCGCCGTCGAGCGTGCCGAGCGTGATGGCGCCGTTCATCATGAACTTCATGTTGCCCGTGCCCGACGCTTCCTTCGACGCCGTGGAGATCTGCTCGGAGACATCCGCCGCCGGATAGACGAGCTCGCCGATGGAGACGCCGAAGTTCTCGATGAATACGACCTTGAGCTTCGCGTTCGTCTCGGGATCGGCGTTGACCTTTTCCGCGACGGCGTTGATGAGGCGGATCGTCTCCTTGGCGATGTAGTAGCCAGGCGCCGCCTTGCCGCCGAAGAAGTACGTCGTCGGCAGCATCGTGTACTCCGGGTCCGTCTTGAGGCGGTGGTACTGGTACATGATGTGCAGGATGTTCATGAGCTGGCGCTTGTACGAGTGGATGCGCTTGACCTGGATGTCGAAGATCGTCTCCGGATCGACCGTGATGCCGTTGTGCTTCTCGACGTACGCCGCGAGCGCCGTCTTCCTGATCTTCTTGATCTTCTCGAGCTCCGCGAGGAACGGCTTATTCTCCACGAAATCATTGAGGAGGTCCATCTGCTCGGGATGGCGGTGCCAGCGGCGGCTGCCGATCGTCCTGTCGATGAGCGTCGCGAGCTCAGGATTTGCGCCCATGAGCCAGCGGCGGTGCGTGATACCGTTCGTCTTGTTGTTGAAGAGCCGCGGGTTGTACTCGTAGAAGTCGTGCAGCGTCGTCGACTTGAGGATATCCGTGTGGATCTTCGCGACGCCGTTGACGCTGTGGCTGCCGACGATCGCGAGGCGCGCCATGTGCACCATGCCGTCCTGGATGATGGAGAGCGCATGCACCTTGTCCTCGTTCTCAGGGTAGCGTGCGCGCACGTCGAGGAGCCAGCGGCGGTTGATCTCGTCGATGATCATGTAGATGCGCGGCAGGAGCGTCTTGAACATGTCGATCGGCCACTTCTCGAGCGCCTCCGGCATGATCGTGTGGTTCGTGTACGCCATCGTGTTCTTCGTGATCGCCCACGCCTCGTTCCACTCGAAGCCCTCCTCATCGACGAGGATGCGCATGAGCTCCGCGACGCAGAGCGCGGGATGCGTGTCGTTGATGTGGATGGCGATTTTCTTCGCGAAGTCGTGCAGGTTCATGCCCGTCTTCTTGAAATGGCGCACGATGCTCTGCACGCCGGCAGAGACGAAGAAATACTCCTGGATGAGGCGCATGCGGCGGCCGTCGTACGTGCTGTCATCCGGGTAGAGGTACTGCGTGATGGACTCGACGAACTCGCGGTATTCGTTCTTCTGGCGGCGCTGCTCCTGCGTGAGCATGCCGTAGTCGGAGAAGTCGCGGTTGACCTCCGCGTTCCAGAGGCGCAGCGTGTTGACCGTATGGTTATGGTAGCCGACGATCGGCACGTCGTACGGCACCGCCATGACCGTCAGCGGATTCTCGTAGACGAGCTTCAGCGAGCCGTCCTCGAGCTTCTTCATATAGGCATTGCCGTTGAACTTGACATCGATCGCCTTATCCGGCTTGCGGTACTCCCAGGCGAAGCCGTTCTTGAGCCAGTTGTCGGGGATCTCGACCTGGTTGCCGTCAACGATCTTCTGCTCAAAGAGGCCGTACTGGTAGCGGATACTGCAGCCGTGCCCAGGCAGACGATGCGCCGCCATCGAGTCGATGAAGCACGCCGCGAGCCTGCCGAGGCCGCCGTTGCCGAGGCCGGCGTCCGGCTCCTCCTCGTACGTCTCGGCGAGGTCGATCTTCAGCCCTTCGAGGACCTCTTCGACCGCGTCCTGGATGCCGAGGTTCATGAGGTTCGACTTGAGCAGGCGGCCGAGCAGAAACTCGATGGAGAAATAGTAAATCTGCTTCTCCTGGCGTTCCATGTAAGCGCTGTTCGTCTTGATCCAATTCTCCGTGATGAACTGCTTCGCCGTCGCGGCAACGGTCTGATAGACCTCATTCTTCGTCAGCTCGTTGATCTCACGGCCCCACATCACATGCGCGGAGTTGATGAACCGGCGGCGAAGCGACTCCTTGAGCGCCTCGTACTCTTTGTCCTTGCGGATTTCCCTTTTCTCCCTTGCCAAATGAAACACTCCCCACTTGCGGTTTTCCCCAGAAACATTGAAAGCCGCCAGAAGCCTTGCCTCCGGCGGCCCTTGTCCTTAGATTACCACGTTTTTCGTCACAATCAAAGGGTAATTCGGCGCTCCCTTGAGCCATTTGTCCTTCGAGATGGTAACATTTTTGTCACAAATTACATTCTCGACGAGGGAGCCGTCCTGGATGTCGCTCTTCTGCATGATGATGGAATTCTTGATCTTGACATCCTTGCCGACGGTCACGCCGCGAAACAGGATGCTGTTCTCCACCTCGCCGCGGATGATGCAGCCGTTTGCGACGAGCGAGTTCTTCACGTCCGCCGTCTCCTTGTACTGCACGGGGACCTCATCCTTGACCTTCGTAGAGATGGAGTGCTCGCCCATGAAGAGCTCCTCCCAGACCTCAGGCTGCAGGATGTCCATGTTCGCCTTGTAGTACGCCGCCGTCGAATCGATGTGCGCGACGTAGCCGTCGTGCTCACAGGCGTAGATCGTGTACTCGTTCGCGCGGCGGATGATGCCGTCCATGAGGAGGTCCTGCCCGCCGTGCTCGTACGTGTAGCGCACCATCTCGACGAAGACCTTCTTCTCCATGAGGTAGATCGAGAGCGACACCTTCGAGCCGTCATAGACGACGGGCTTCTCCGAGATGTCCTCGACGAGCCCGTTGTCCGCCGTCTCGAGCACGACGTTCTTACCGATGGACTCCTCCGCTGCAGTATGGTAGACCATCGTGATATCCGCGCCCGTATTCTGGTGGAAACGCAGGATGGGATTGAAATCCATATTGTAGACGAAGCTGCCGCGCGCGAGCAGCACGTAGCGCTCCTTGCTGTGCTCGATGTAGTCGAGGTTGTGGTAGAAATTCTTGAGATCGCCCCGGCGCTGGTCATCGTCTCCCTTGGCATACGGGAGGTAGAAGAGCCCCTCATGACGGCGGGCGAGATCCCAGTCCTTGCCGGAACGCAGGTGGTCGAGCACGGAGCGCGGCTCGTCCGGCAGCATGATGCCGACATTGCGGACGCCGGAATTCACCATGCTCGATAACGCGAAATCGATGAGGCGGTAACGCCCCGCGAAAGGAATCGACTCGACGGCCCTTTGATCCGCCAGCTCGCGGATCAGCCCTTTCTTCTCCTGAAGATCGACAATTCCCATGACTGTTTTCACTGTAGTCACCCCACTTAGAACGCTCGTTGGCTCGGACGCAGGTCAGCCTGCCTGCTTGGAGCCCGCCTCCGGCAGCACGGACTCGCCTTCCGCGACGACCGTGATGGCGCCTTTCGCGCCCTCCACGCGCGCGTCCGCTGCGATCTCACAGCTCTGCGCAACGATCGCGTAGTCGACGACGGCGTTTTCCGCGACGGTCGTATACGGCATGATGACCGAGTTCGTCACCTTCGCGCCCTTGCTGATGCGCACGCCGGGGAAGATCACGGAGTTCTCGACCTCGCCGAGGATCATCGAGCCCTCGCTGACCATCGAGTTCTTGATCTTCGCGTTCGGGCCGACATAGTGCGGCGGCATCGAGGCGTTCGACGAATAGATCTTCCACTCGCCGTTGAGGTCGAACGGCGGCTCGTCCTGCAAGAGGTCCATATTCGCCTGCCAGAGGCTCTCGATGGTGCCGACGTCCTTCCAGTAGCCCTCGAACGCGTAGGAGTAGAGGCGCGCCTTGTCTGCGAGCATCTTCGGGATGATGTTCTTGCCGAAATCATGGCTCGATGTCTCATCCTTCGCATCCTCGATGAGGTACTTCTCGAGGAACGCCTTGTTGAAGATGTAGATGCCCATCGAGGCGAGGTTGCTCTTCGGCTTCGCCGGCTTCTCCTCGAACTCCTCGATGCGGCCATCCTTCGCCGTATTCATGATGCCGAAGCGCGGCGCCTCTTCCCAGGGGACCTCAATGACGCCGATCGTCGCCTCCGCCTTGTTCTTCTTGTGCGACTCGAGCATCCACGAGTAGTCCATCGTGTAGATGTGATCGCCCGAGAGGATGAGCACGTACTCTGGATCGGCGAGGTCGATGAAGTTGAGGTTCTGGTAGATCGCATCCGCCGTGCCGCGATACCAGTCCGCGCCCTTGTCGCGCGCGTACGGCGGCAGGATGAAGATGCCCCCGTCCTTCGTGTCGAGATCCCACGAGCTCCCCGATGCCAGATAGTTGTGCAGTTCGAGTGGACGGTACTGCGTGAGCACGCCGACCTTGTCGATGCCGGAATTCGCGCAGTTGCTGAGCGGGAAATCAATGATCCGATACTTCCCGCCGAACGGGACCGCCGGCTTTGCGATATTCTTCGTCAGCGCCCCGAGACGGCTTCCCTGACCGCCTGCCAAAATCATCGCCAAACACTCTGTCTTTCTCATAGCTATTCCCCCCATGGTCCGCAAAACGATGCCATCGCACCATTTCTTACACCTTTACAACGGCGACAGCCGCTACTTCCCTATCATAGCAGATAATCCGCCGTTCCTATACATTTGTGATACAGAATAAGCAAATTTAATCAAAGTCATGCAAACTCTGTTACAAAAACATCAGGAATTCCTTTTCGCTCTTGTGATTTTTCTGTCAATTACAAAAAATCATGAACTGCGCAGGAACTCTCCTGACCCTTCCTGATGGTCTCACGGGACCGGATGGCTGATGAACCTCTTTCTCCTGAAAAACGTCTCTGCATCTTTCTTTTGCTTATATATTTCTACAGGGTCCGGAGATTTCCTTCCTGTTTTCTACAAAAATTTATATTTTTTTGCAAAAATATACAGTAATAATATCGAATTATACAAACAAAAATACCTGCCCGATGTCCCCGGAAAAGAGGAACATCGAGCAGGTACTTGATACCATGGATGAGACGCGGGACGGCTCAGGCAGACGGCTGCCCGAGCGGGTCGGCACCGTAGCGATTGTCGCCGCGCACGCCGCGGAGCCCCATGAGGCAGAGTTGGAAGACCATTGCGGCGAACGTGAGGACTTCGTAGGCGAACACGGGGAAGCTGTCCGGCGCGAGCCCTTCGAGAAAGAAGCCGGCGACGCTCTGCCCCAGCCCGTAGACGAGATAGGCGAGCGCTACGGGCCTGCCGTAGCCGAGGTCGTGCAGCCGGCGCTGGACGAGCGTGTAGACGGAGACGGTCTCGAGGACGGAGACCGAGACCGTGACGCCGCTCGCGAGCCGCACGTCCCCACCGGTCGCGAAATACGCGAGGTAGTAGACGGCGAGCGCGAGGACGAGGCAGACGATAGAGACGGTGATGAAGCGCTCGATGTAGCGCTTGCGATTGAGGCGTCCGTCCACGCAGAAGAAGACCCGACGGATGTTCTCCAGCGTGAAGTCGGCGCTCGTGAGTTGGTACAGGGCCATGCGATTCCCCCCTTGGGTGGTCAATCGTCTGCCTGCGCGTAGTCTTCGACGGCGGCGCGGCAGACGGAACTCTCGAATCCCTTTTGATAGAGGCTGGCCATCATCTTGCGCGGATCGGCTGACGGCTTGAACTTCAGCGCGAGCACACGATGTGCCGCCTCTTTCTCTCTTTCATAGGTATCTTCCGGGATGCAGCTCTTCACGAGGTCACTCGGAAAGCCCCGCTGCAGGAGCTTCCGTGTGATCTGGCGCACGGAGCTGCGGCTCTCCTCGTAGAGGAAGGCGAACTGACGCGCACAGGCGTCTGCGTCGTTCAGGTAGTGCTTCTCGATGAGGCGCGCGATCGCCGCCTCGGTCTCCTCCTCCTCGTAGCCCTTGCGCCGGAGCTTCTCCCGCAGCTTCGCACTGCTCTGCTCCTGCCGCGCGAGGAGGTCGACGGCGTACATGAGCGCCGTCTTCTTCGGACGGCGGCGCCCGCCGCCCGCCTGCGTCTCTTCCGCGGGCGCTATCTCACGCATCGTGCGCTGCGTCCTTCTCTGCCGCCCCCTTCACTGGCGCCTGCGCTGCAGCAGCTTCCTCCGCCTCTGCGGCCTTCTGAGTCTCGATGAGCTTCGCGCGGATCTTGCTCTCGATCTCCTCGGCGATCTCCGGGTGATCCTTGAGGGACTGCTTCGCGTTTTCCTTGCCCTGTCCGAGGCGGTTGCCATCGTAGGAGAACCAGGCGCCGCTCTTGTCGACGATATCGAGCTCCACGCCCATGTCGAGGACGCTCCCGAGCTTCGAGACGCCCTCGCCGTACATGATGTCGAACTCCGCCTGCTTGAAAGGCGGCGCGACCTTGTTCTTCACGACCTTGATGCGCGTGCGGTTGCCGATGAGCTCCTGTCCCTGCTTGATAACGTCGATCTTGCGCACGTCGAGGCGCACGGAGGAGTAGAACTTGAGCGCGCGGCCGCCCGTCGTCGTCTCGGGGTTGCCGAACATGACGCCAACCTTTTCGCGGATCTGGTTGATGAAGACGACGACGGTGCGCGTCTTGCTGATGATGCCGGTGAGCTTGCGCATCGCCTGGCTCATGAGGCGCGCGTGGAGGCCGACGTGGCTATCGCCCATCTCGCCCTCGATCTCCGCCTTTGGCACGAGTGCCGCGACGGAGTCGACAACGACGAGGTCGATGGCGCCGCTCCGGACGAGCGCGTCGACGATGTCGAGCGCCTGCTCGCCGCTGTCCGGCTGGGAGATCAGCAGGTTGTCGATATCGACGCCGAGCTTCTGCGCGTAGATGGGGTCGAGCGCGTGCTCCGCGTCGATGAACGCCGCGATGCCGCCGTTCTTCTGCGCCTCTGCGATCATGTGCAGCGTGACAGTCGTCTTACCGGAGGACTCTGGTCCGTAGATTTCTACGATACGTCCGCGCGGGATGCCGCCGACGCCGAGCGCGACATCGAGCGGCAGGATGCCCGTCGAGATGACCTCGATGTTCATGTTCGCCTTGGCATCGCCAAGGCGCATGATGGCGCCTTTGCCGAAATCTTTCTCGATCTTCTTCAGCGCATTGTCCAGTGCTTCATTCCTATCCATGTTTCACTCTCTTTCTTTTATCTGATTCCCTGCATCAGAGGTAACGAAGGTATACGTAGACGCTCGAGATCACGATCGTGAGGACCATGACGGGGAACGCGATCTTCATGAAGCCGAGGAAGGAGATCTGCTTGCCGCGCTGCGCCGCCATCGAAGCGACGACGACGTTGGCGCTCGCACCGATGAGCGTTCCGTTGCCGCCGAGGCAGGCGCCGAGCGCGAGGCTCCACCACATCGGGTCGAGGTTCGTGAGGCCGAGCTGCCCCATGTCCTTGATGAGCGGGATGAGCGTCGCGACAAAGGGGATGTTGTCGATGAACGCCGATGCGAACGCACTCATCCAAAGGATGAGCATCGCCGTCGCGTTGACACTGCCGTTCGTGAGCTTGATCGCCTCGACGGCGAGCATCTTGATGACACCCGTCTCGACGAGCGCGCCGACGAGCACGAAGAGGCCCGCGAAAAAGAAGATGGCGAGCCACTCGACCTTCGAGAGCACCTTCGCGATCATCGCCTCGTTGCGCGTGTACGTGATGAGGAGCAAGAGGCCTGCGCCCGTGAGTGCCGCCGTCGCCGTCTGGAGTCCCAGCGTGCCGTGCAGCACGAACATCGCGATCGTGATGGCGATGACGAAAAGGCATTTCTTGAGCAACGCGGGATTGGCGATCTGGTGCCGCTCGTTGAGGCTCATGACCTTCTCCTGCAGCTCCGGCTGCGTCCGGAGCGCCTTGCCGTAGATGGCGATGAGCACGCCCTCGACGATGAAGAAAATGAGGATGCAGACGCCCGTGAGATTCGCGACGAAATCCATGAAGTTCAGTCCAACGGCGCTGCCGATCATGATGTTCGGCGGATCGCCGATGAGCGTCGACGTGCCGCCGATGTTCGAGGCGAGGATCTGCGAGATGAGGTACGGCTTCACATCGACCTTGAGCTGCGACGTAATGCTGAACGTGATCGGCACCGTGAGCAGCACCGTCGTGACGTTGTCGAGCAGCGCCGAGCAGACCATCGTGATGGCGGAGAGCGCGACGAGCAGCGCGATGGGCCGCGCCTTGACCTTCTTCGCCGCCCAGATTGCGAGGAAGTTGAATAGCCCCGTCTCGCTCGTGATATTGACGATGATCATCATGCCGATGAGCAGGCCCAGCGTATTGAAATCGATATGGGTGATCGCCGTCTGCTGGTCGATGACACCGAAGAGGATCATGAGCATCGCACCGAAGATGCCCACGATGGTCCTGTGCACTTTCTCAGAAATAATCAACGCATACGCCGCCACGAAGATGATGACGGCTATCGTCGTAGTACTCATCTTGTCACTTCCTATACTTGGGCGTGATGAGGATCGACGCCCCGTCCTTCTTGACCTGATACGTAAACTGCGTGATGCCCTGCACGGCGAGCTGGAGCTTCATCTCCGTGAGCGCCTTGCCGAGGTCTTCCATGAGCTTCGGCGTGAAGCCCGCGCGCGCGAGCTCCGCCGGTGGTTCGACGCCCGCCTGCGCGCGCCTCCTGGCATCCGCCGCCTTTTCCGCCTGGAGGAACTTGTCCTCCATCGTCTCTTCTTCCACCCAGTCGCGGAGCATATCCTTGTCCGTGAGGTTCTTCGGGATCTTCGACAAATCGTTCCCTCCTCTGCCCTTACTTCTTCTTCGCCTTCGCCCAGCTGTCGCGCAGGCCGACGACGCGGTTGAACACGAGGTGCTCAGGCGTCGTGTCGGGATCGACGACGAAATAGCCCTCGCGCAGAAACTGGTAGTGCGTGCCCGCCGCCGTATGCAGGAGCGACGGCTCGACGAACGCGTGGTCGATGACCTCGAGCGAGTCCTTGTTGAGCGCGCCGAGGAAATCCTTCGGCACGTTGCCGTCCTCATCCGTCTCGATGAGGTAGTCGTAGAGGCGGACCTCCGCGTCGAGCGCCGTCTTCGCGGCGACCCAGTGGATCGTGCCCTTGATCTTGCGATTTGCGGTCTTGCCGCCCGTCTTCGAGTCGGGGTCGATCGTGCAGTGGAGCTCCGTCACGCGCCCCGCCGCGTCCTTGATGACCTCCTCGCACTTGATGATGTAGGCGTGCTTGAGGCGCACCTCGCCGCCCGGCTTCAGGCGGAAGAACTTCTTCGGCGGCTCCTCCATGAAGTCCTCCTGCTCGATGTAGAGCACGCGCGAGAAAGGCACGAAGCGGCGGCCGCCGTGCAGCGGATTGTTGTCCGCGAGCAGCCACTCCTCCTGATCCTCCGGGTAGTTCGTGAGCACGACCTTCAGCGGATGGAGCACCGCCATCACGCGGTCGGCATGCTCGTTGAGGTCCTCGCGCACCGCATGCTCGAGCATCGCGACGTCGACGAGGCTGTTCGCCTTCGCGACGCCGATCTCCTCGCAGAAATTGCGGATGGCCGCCGGCGTGTAGCCGCGACGACGCAGGCCGGAGATCGTCGGCATGCGCGGATCGTCCCAGCCGCGCACGTAGCCCTCCTCGACGAGCTGGCGCAACTTGCGCTTGCTCGTGACCGTATTCGTGAGATTGAGCCGCGCAAACTCGATCTGCCGCGGGCGCGTCATCGGATCGAAATCGAGCGCGTCGAGCAGCCAGTCATAGAACGGGCGGTGCTCCTCGAACTCGAGCGTGCAGACGGAGTGCGTGATGCCCTCGATGGCATCGGAGAGCGGATGCGCGAAATCGTACATCGGATAGATGCACCACTTGTCGCCCGTGCGATGATGGGAGACATGCGCGATGCGATAGATGACCGTGTCGCGCAGGACCATGTTCGGCGAAGCCATATCGATCTTCGCGCGCAGCACCTTCTCGCCGTCCGCGAATTCCCCCGCCTTCATGCGGCGAAAGAGGTCGAGGTTCTCCTCGACGCTGCGGTTCCTGTACGGGCTCTCCTTGCCCGGCTCCGTGAGCGTGCCGCGATACGCCTTGATCTCCTCCGCCGAGAGATCATCGACGTAGGCGAGCCCCTTCTCGATGAGCTTCTCCGCGAACGCGTAGAGCTGGTCGAAGTAATCGGAAGCGTAGAACTTGCGGTCGCCCCAGCTGAAGCCGAGCCACTTGATGTCCTCCTGGATGGAATCGACGTACTCCGTGTCCTCCTTCGTCGGATTCGTATCGTCGAAGCGCAGGTTGCAGAGGCCGCCGTTCGCCTCCGCGAGGCCGAAATTCAGGCAGATGGACTTCGCATGGCCGACATGCAGATAGCCGTTCGGCTCGGGTGGGAAGCGCGTGTGGATCCCTTTCGTGTACTTCCCGTTCTTCAGATCTTCGTCGATCGCATTCTGTATGAAATTTGCCATGATGCCAAAAACCCCTTTATTTTCTTATTTTATGCGCTGCGTAGACCACGGCATAGATGCCTGAGCGCTCAGACGTCCTCCATCGCACATTTTCGGACGACGTAGGACTTGAGCCTCTGGAAGCCGAGCGTCATCTCCCTGCCGTGCGGCAGCGCGTGGATCACGCGGTCGATGTAGCCTTTCTTCACGATCTCGCGCATCGTCCAGCTGTAATAGATATCATAGACCCAGAGCAGACGCACGACCTTGCGGTCGCCGTGCGTGCGGAGCATCCGGTAGTCCGCCTGTCGCCCCTCGACGAGCGCCTGCACGAACGCCGGGCTCACCGCCTGGCTCGCGAGCGAGGCGACGAAATTCGGCGCACGGTCGGCACCGCTCTCCGAGAGATACGGCGCGAGCACGCGATAGATATCGAGCTTGTCGGCGTCGCGCAGCATCTTCGCGAACATGAGTGCCAGCACGTCATCGGTCTCCGTGATCGCCTTCTTGTTGTGATTCCCGATCGCAAAGCGCACGAGCGCGCGGTCGCGGTCAGCGAGGCGCGCGAAGAGCGGCAGCTCAGAGAGCACCTTGAGTGCGAGCTCAGCGTGGTCCTCCGACTGCGCGTCACTGAACGTCTTGTAGAGACTGTACTGCCGGAACCTGCCGACATCGTGAAACAGCCCCATGATCTCCGCGAGCTGCCGCTCGTGCGGCGAGAGCCTCAGATGACGCGCGAGCGCCACCATGTTCGCCGTCACATAGCCCGTATGTATCTCCTTGATGAGAATGCCCTGCATGACTTCCTGATCCGCCGTGTAGAACGACTTCATGTACGCCGTCATCCAGGTGTGCATTTCCCGTAGCAGTTGTTCCAAAGGGAACGCTCCTTTTCGCTCTGAGATTCCATTCGCTTCCGAAATGATGAGGCAGCCGCGCACAGATGGCGCGGCTCCTCGCGTGAGGCGGCGCCGCAGTGTGAAAGCGCCTGCGATTTCATCAGCGCTTTCTTCATTATACTACGTTCCCCTTTTCGCGTCTACGCTCCCCGGCGCACCTGCAACGTAAAAAGACACGCCGCGGAGATGCACTGCCTTGTGCCTCCGCGGCGTGTCTTCCTCCCCCTTCACTGCGGCGCCGAGGGCGCGGCGTCCGGCACGAGGAAGCCGGCGCGCTCGAGTGCCGCGCGGATCTCCTCGATCGCGCTCGCCTCCTCCGCCTCGATCGTATGGACGTGCACGCCGTCCGTGAGATAGGAGAGCGGCGGCGCAGCCGTCGCGCGCATCTTCCGCACGAACGCCGCCACGTCGCGCCGACTCTCGAGCATGAGATCAGCGCGCAACTCCCCGTAGACGGGATGGGCGACGATGACATCGCGCACGCGCGCGCCGCCATCCACCATGATGTTGAGCTCGTCTTGCATCTCCTCTGCCCGATGGCAGCAGGAAAGCGTCGCCATCACGCGCTTCCGCCTCTGCCGGAGCACGAGATACCCGCGCGGCGTCGCGAGGACCTCCGCGCCCTCCGCGCGCAGGATGCTGATATCCCCGACGATGATCTGCCGGCTCACGCCGAACCGCTCGGCGAGCGCACTGCCCGTGACCGCCCCATCAGCCGCCCGCAGCAGCGCGAGCAACCGCCGCCGTCGTTCCTCTGTCCGCAATGACAAGACCTCCTACACGGATTCAATCTTTTCAACAATGAGGCGCTGCACCCACCCTGGCGGCATGCGGCGGCCTGCATTCCAGTCCTGCACGGTACGATAAGGCGCCCCGAGCAGTTCTGATAGTTTCTTGATATTGAGCCCGGCCTTCTTGCGTGCATATTTGATCGGATTATTCTCACATGAGCGCATGATACGCATACTTCATGATAATTCCTCCCTTATCTCTGAGTGTCAGCGCCCTTCTTATCACTCAATTCCTGCTTGCCTAAAGGATGCGTGTATTTGTCAAGAGGAGAAACCTTCAGCGCCTGCATGAACAGTGCCCCCCACGCGTTCCTCACCTAACTGATAGGAACGCGAGCAACGCCTCGCACCCCCGTACGACATCCCGATACGTCTTCTCGAAATCGCCGGTATACCAAGGGTCCGCGACCTCCCGGTCCTCTCCCGCAAACGAGAGCAGCAGTCGGCATTTCCGCGCCGGATCGCCGCCGAAGAGGCGCGAGAGGTCGCGCATGTTCTCCTCGTCCATCGCGGCGATGACATCATACGTATCGTAATCTTCCCGCCGCACGAGACGCGCCGCCCGCCGCGGGCAGGGAATCCCCTTCGCCTCGAGCACGCGCCGCGTCCCCGCATGGACGTCACTGCCGTGCCGTGGCAAACAAAAAGTATTTTTTCCATATTTGAAAACACCTCAAAACCATTGATATATAAGGCTTTTAGTCATTTTGAATTTTCTTGTGACTTGGCAAAAATCTGCATAAAGTTGCATATTTTCACCGTCAAAAGTTGTAAAAAAGTTGCAAATCAGCCTGATTCCCGGTGGATTACAACCACTACAAACTCAGCCTTTTTAAATCCTCTTCGGCCTGCTCCAAACTGATGTGCGTATAGGTGTTGAGTGTGACGCTGATATCCGAATGTCCCATGAGGTATTGCAGAGTCTTGGGGTTCATACCTGCATGTGCCATATTGCTGCAATAAGTATGGCGGCAGACATGCGGCGTTACTCTTGGCATCTGCATCTTGTAGATAGAGTTATACTTCGCACAGATGTGCTGGAAGTATTTCTCCCAATGCAGTGCCACCATTGGCATACTGTTCTTATCCAGAAAGAGGAATCCAAACTTTCCGCTTATCACGGGCTCAACGGTAGGTGCTTTGCGGTTTTCAATGATACGCTTGAAGGCAGCACATACATCACTGCTGATGGGAATGATCCGATTGCCAGCTTCTGTCTTGGTAGGCTCAATGATATACTCCATATTACGAGTACGCTGTAACTGGTGATCTACCGTGAGTCGTTTCCCCTTCAAATCAACGTCTTTGATGGTCAGACCTACGAACTCTGAGATACGCAAACCGGTATTGAATAGGATATAAATCGCATCGTAATAACGAGAGAAATGCTTATCGTGAGCAACGAAGTCCAAGAACTTACGCTGATTCTCACGGCTAAGTGCCTTTCGCATGACGCTATCATTCACTACTACAGTAGCCAGCTCAAAGTTAAACGGATTTTTGAGCAACATATCATCTTCTACTATAATGGAACCATGAATTGAGACCATGTTCAAAAATTTTAGATGTATAATGAACATGGAAATTTCAATCAGGAGGTCCTATTTCATGCCAAAGCA
>CACWQW010000007.1 GCA_902763085.1 Dongibacter bovis | reverse complement strand
GGCTATAAGACACCCGAGGAGTGCTTTAGGGAAGAAATGCTTGCAGCACTTACTGCATAAAGGTTCGCCGGGTGTTCAACTTATTATTGCAATTCGCGTGCGGCAGGAATTGTATTTTTTACTGGAAACCTCTGGAGGAGCATGGTATAATTCAAAGGTCGGGAACTCTGCTTTTGGGGAGATTCTCGCTATTTTTTGCAGGTAACAGGCAAGAGGCCTGTACGATACAGGGCGGTGTTTTCCATCAATACACGAGATTCACTTGAGCAGAAGTCGAGCAAGGGCGAGTCGTTCCTGAAGGGGACGTTTATCCTTACGGTTGCCGGCTTTGTCGTCAAGGTCATCGGTTCCTTGAATTGGATTTTTGTTTCGCGCATCTTGGGCGGCGAAGGCATCGGTCTTTACCAGATGGCGTTTCCTATTTATTTCCTCGCGATGACGGTCTCGCAGGCAGGCGTGCCTGTTGCGATTTCCATCATTACAGCGGAGCGCGTGGCGCTGAAGGATATCTGGGGGGCGAAACGCGTCTTCCGCGTCTCGATGGCCTTCATGTTGTGCACGGGGATTGTCTTTTCGTTCCTCACCTTCTTCGCGGCGGATTGGCTCATCGATTTCCATTTCATCCGCGACGCACGCGCCAAGATGGCCGTGCAGGTACTGGCGCCGACGGTCTTCTTCGTGACGTTGCTCGCGAGTTCCCGCGGCTATCTGCAAGGGTGGCAGCGCATGACACCGACGGCCGTCTCGCAGATCGTCGAGCAGATCTTCCGCGTGATCACGATGATCCTGCTCGCAGATCTCCTGCTTCCCTGGGGGCTCGATTATGCGGCGGCCGGTGCTTCGCTCGGCGCGCTCGCCGGTGCGGTGACGGGCCTGATCGTCCTCGTCTATTTCCATTGGAAACTCGATCGTGATATCGAGCGCGATTACGGCAAAGAACTTGCACCGCCGCCGGGACAGGAACGGGAGTCGGCGGCAAAGATCATGAAGCGGATCTTCATGCTGTCTCTGCCGGTGTCTGCCTCGAGCCTGATGCTCCCGGTCGTCTCCAACCTCGACCTCATGATCGTGCCCCAGCGACTGGAGGTCGCAGGCTACAGCGTCAATGAAGCGACGGAACTTTTCGGCTATCTCACGGGCATGGCGGTGCCTCTCGTCAACCTTTCGACAATCCTCACGGCGTCGATGGCCATGAGCATCGTGCCCATCATCTCGGAGGCGCGTGCACTCAAGCAGATGGGGCGCGTCTATACGCAGACAGCGGCCTCCGTCCGCATCTCGAATTTCGTCTGTTTCCCGGCGTTCGTCGTCGTGTTCGTCCTGGCGACACCGATTGCCTCGCTGATCTACAATGCTCCGGGGGCCGGACCCGCAGTGATGATTTCAGCCTTCTCCATCGTCCTGCTCGGGCTGCATCAGGTTTCCACCGCCATCCTGCAGGGGCTGGGCCATCCCACCATCCCGATGGTCAATATGATCCTTGCGGCGGCGGCAAAGGTCTTCTTGAATTGGAACCTGACGGCGATTCCCTGGCTCGGCATCATGGGCTCTGCCTGGGCGACCGCAGCTGATATGGGCGTTGCGGCCGTCATCAACCTCATCTTCATCTACAAGTTCATCGGGTATCGCATGGAGATTCCCCAACTCGTCAAGACCATCACCGCTTCCATCGTCATGGCAGGAGCTGTGAAAGGGTTTTACGACCTGACGATGAGCTGGTGGGGAATCGGTGCGGTTTCGACGTTCGGTGCGGTGTTCTTCGGCTGTTTTGTCTATATCTTCGTGATGATCCTCATCGGCGGCATCTTGGAGGAAGACATGCAGCGCATCCCGATGATCGGGAAATACAGCATCCGAGCCCTGCGTGCTATCGGTGTCTTTCCACGTTCTGAGCAATCTGTCGATCGGACGTCAAAAGAGGAGACGAAAAGATGAAACGTCTTGTTTTGGCATATAACCCTGTCTCTGGGCATGCTGCGTTCAAGCGAAAGCTCGATTGGATCATCAAGGAATTCCAGAAGCGCGATTGCATGGTGATTCCCTATCGCACATTGCGTCATAACCATCATTTCTATGAGTTCGTGCGCCTGGCTGAGCCTGACGGCATCATCGCGGCGGGCGGTGATGGCACGGTACACGAGATCATCAATCTCGTCATGAAGCACGATATTTCTCTGCCCGTCGGCATCATCGGCAGCGGGACGTCGAATGATTTTGCGACCTATCTGCACATCAACGATGATTTCGATGCGTATTTCGATGCGATCGCAGAAGGCAGTGTGCGCGCCGTCGATCTCGGTCGCGTAGGGGACGAGTATTTCATCAACGTAGCGAGTGCCGGGATGATGACGAGCATCGCGCACGAGGTCCCGTCGCGACTCAAAAATGCACTTGGCAAGTTCGCGTATTATCTGCGCGGCATCGGGGAGCTGCCGCGCATGCGGTCCACGGAATTCCGCGTGCAGGCGGACGGAAAAATGTATGCGTTTGACGGGTACCTCTTCGTCATTGTCAATAGCGCTACTGTGGCAAGCCTGCGTGACGTCGCGCCCTGCGCGTCTATCGATGACGGGAAATTGGATTTCCTCGGCATACGCAAGGGGAATGTCGCGCAGCTCATGCGGGTGGGCTCTGAGCTCCTCGCCGGACATTCCGTCCTCGAGAATCCTCATATCCTGCATATCCAGGCCAAGCGGTTCGAGGTACAGGCGAATACGGCCCTCGAAAGCGATCTCGACGGCGAGGCGGGACCATCGTTACCGCTCATCGTGGAGACAGTGCCACGGGCGGTGCAGATCTTCTGCTTCACCTGAGCGGTTCGTTGATTGGCGCGCGAGGAAACGGGGTGACTCGAGGAAATCCCGGCAGGCGAGGTTCGGTTGCGGCAGGGTGAGTTCACGCAGTTCTGTGGCGAGCAGATCGAAGCGTAGCATTTGTTGGAGCGGCGAAAGGCAGTTCTTGTCCTTTCGCCGCTCTTTGTCATTCAGGAACGGCGTGACTTTCGTGAGAAGAGGGAGCGTAGAGCGTTCCTTGGCCCGATGCAGCAGGGCGGCACCGATATCGTTCATGGCGAGCACGCGCAAATAGGATGGACCATTGCCATCGAAGCGGGCAGCGTCCTCTTTTTTGAAGTTGAGGAGCAGGTGAAGCAGGATGCGCGAGAGGCTGCTGGTGGGATAGCGGCGGGTCCCCAGCTTCCCCAGCAGGTCCTGCCAGTTTCCCGCGAGACGTGAGGCGCGCAGAAGGCGATGCTCCAGACCTTCGCGGATGCCGACGATGGTGCGGAGATCGTCATCCGATATGGTGCGGAGCATCGTGAGCAGGGAACGATAGAGGAACGCTTGCCGCGGAAAATGCAAGGGGACAGAGGAATGAAGAGCCTCCCACACGGAATCTGGCAGGACACTCGTGAGCTCCTGCCAGCTGGGGGAAGGATCCTGCTGGGAAAGCAAGCGGCTGAGCGTGCAGCGGATGGCGGAGGCGCTTGCGATGTTGCTGACGATGCTCTCGTCGTGGTAGGCTGCGCCTTCCCGATGGATGAGAAGGGGATGGAGTTTCGGGGCGAAATGCGTGCGCGCGCGGAGGTATTCGATGGCGAGAATATTGTTCGGTTGCCTTAGAATCGACGGAGGGCAGGAGCAACGCTGTGCAACGGCACCGGCGAAGGCCGCCGCATACGAGCGGCCTTCTTTTAACCGCTGATGTAGGTCTTCTTTTACGGCCTGCAGATCGCTTGCCTCGGCAAGCTGGATGAGCAGAGGCAAGTCATCCGTCTCGGCACCGAAGGCCAGATGCGTCACGCAGCCGAGTGCGGCGAGCAGGCGGATCCCGCCCGTCGCGAAGTGCTGGGCACTGCGGCAGGAAAACGCATACGGGAGTTCGATGACGAGGTCGATGCCGTTTTCGATGGCAAGGGCAGCGCGCTGCCATTGATCGAGGACCGTGGGTTCTCCTCTTTGGGTGAAACTCCCGCTCATGACTGCGACGAGGGCAGCGTCCGGCAGCAGGGCGCGGATACGCGCGATCTGGTAGGCATGCCCGTTATGGAAGGGATTGTATTCGGCGATGATGCCGACGACGGGGTTGCTTGACATGACGTCCTCCAATGATAGGGTGTTCCTGTGAAAAAAAGCTGTGCAAAAGCGAGGATCGCTCTGGCACAGCTCTTTGCTTGGAAGGAGATACGCTCGCCGGTAACGACGAATCTCATGGGCGCTTGGAACGAAGGCCGTTCCTTACTTCTGTCCTGTGGCCGCTGCGAGCAGCTTCGCTTTGCGCTGGCGATAGCGCCTCGTATAGTAAGGGCCATCCTGTGATTCCCGATGATCGAAGCCATAGGCGCGCCGGCTGATGGCGAGGATGGGAGGCGCCTGGATGCGCTTGGCGACCGCCATGCCGGTGAACTGGTTCCACCAGCGTTCGAGATCGTCGATGAAGGCCTGTGCGGTAGGGAAGTATTCCTGCACGAGGCCGGGGGCGCAACCGAGGTGCTCTTCGACCGTCCCCTCGGTATACCAGAGCAGGAGGTCTTCCGGAGTCGCTTTCTGCCAACGCTCGATAAAAGCGCGGAAAAGATAATCGTGATAGGGATAGCGAAGGGGATCGCCTTTCCCTTCATCGACATTCTGGGCGTTAGAGAGTTCCGCGCTCGGGACGATGTCGATGATCCCCTGCGGGATGACCTCACGTTGATAAACGGTATGGTTCAGATAGTTGGCGAGCTCGTAGACCTGATGCTTCCAGAGGTCGGCCAGTGCCGCGAGAAAGCCGGACTGATCGCCGTACAGCGTGGAGTAACCGACCGTCGTTTCCGCTTTGTTCGCGTTGCAGGTGAAGCCGCCGCCGAACGCAGCGGCTGCACCGGCGAGCACGCGTGCGCTCCTGTCTCTTGCCTGGATGTTCTCCATGACGAACGAGGAGACCGCGAGATGGCTGACGGTGCCGTCAGAGAGCCTGGTGACAGGGAGCCCTTCCAGTTGTTCCTTCGTGAGATCGACGGCCTCTTGGATCGGGACGATCATATACTGACAGCCGAGGTTTTCCGCAAGTTTTTGTGAGAGTCCCTGTGTCGTTTGGGAGTTGAAGACGCTCGGCATATTGATGAGCAGGAGATTTTCCGGAGCGACGATGCTGGCGTAGAGTGCGGCCGCCACAGCGGAATCGATGCCGCCCGAGATGCCGATGACGACTTTTTTCATATGGATTTCCGCCAGGAATTCACGGATGCCATAGGAGAGCGCCCGATAGATATGGGCGATATCAGGCAGGGCTTCCTGGGCAACTTCCGGCAGAGAATCGATGCGTTCCAATTCCGTGCAGCAGAGGCTCTCCTCATAAGCAGGGCAGACGCGGATGATCCGGCCGCTGGCACTGTAGACGGTGCTGGAGCCGTCAAAGGTGTAGATGGTCTTGCCGTTGTTCTGCAGGCCGACGTTGTTGACATAGAAGAGTGGGGTATGCGCAGCCTTTGCCTCCGCGCCGAAGACGCGGTTGCGCTTCTCATTTTTCCCCAGCGTATAGGGAGAGGCAGAGATGTTCACGAAGAAATCGATATCATGGTGCCGGTTGAGCTCCGCGATCGGCGTCAGGTTGTAGTCGTCGCTCCAGCCGTCCTCGCAGAGCAGCCCGCCGATTCGGTAGCGCTCTCCCTTGATGTCGAGCGTCAGTGGAGAGAGGAGCCGCTCAGCGGTCGTGCCGATCTCGCGGGCGAGCTTCTGTAGACTGAAGAAATAACGCGTGTCGTCGAATTCTCGGTAGTTGGGCATCAGCGTCTTGATGATGAAGGGATACGGCATGTTGTCGGGCGCGACGAGCCGACCGTCCTGCGCACAGAACAGGGCGTTGTATTTGCGGACACGGCCGTCATTGTTCTTCTTCTCCCAATCCATCGCGACATTGCCGAAGAGGATCACAATATCCTCAGATGCCTTGATGATATCGTCGCCATAACTTTCGCAGTCGCGCAGGAATGCCGGCTGCTCCCAGGTATCCCCCAGCAGGTAGCCCGGGATACAGAGCTCCGGAAAGATGATGACATCGACGCCCTTGGCCTTGGCCTCAGCGATCATGGCCAGCATGCGCTGCGTGTTCTGATCCGGATGCCCGGGCGTTACTTTGATCTGTGCCATTGCGATGTTGAGCATAAAACACACCTCTTGAGTAACATCTTTACAGATGATATAATAATAAAAGTCTATCCTTGGAGAAATGATTCCAAGATATTTTACCATATTTCCCAATATCCTAAAAGAGAGGCGATTTTCTTGAAATATTTCAGCACGCGCGGTGGCGAGGAGCATTTGTCATCAGCAGAAGCCATCATCCAGGGATTGTCCAGCAATGGGGGCCTGTTCGTACCGGAGGAGATCCCGACGGTCGATCCGGCGTTCGTCAAAGGCTTGGTGCCCCTTTCCTATGAAGAACGTGCGGTTGCCGTCTTGCGCCGATTCCTGACGGACTATACGGAAGAAGAAATCCGTGGATGCGTGACGCGCGCCTATGGCTTGGATAAGTTCGATACGGAGCGCAGGGCACCAACGCGGATCTTTGATGATGGCAGCGTGCTGGAGCTTTGGCACGGGCCGACGAGCGCCTTCAAGGATATGGCGCTGCAGCTTTTACCGCAGCTGCTCAAGACGGCGCTCGAAAAGACCGGGGAAAAGGCGACGGTTCTGATCCTCGTGGCGACGTCTGGCGATACGGGAAAGGCCGCCCTGGAGGGTTTCCGCGATGTCGACCAGACGAAGATCATGGTCTTCTATCCGGAGGGCGGCGTCAGTCGCATCCAGGGATTGCAGATGTTGACGCAGGAAGGCAGCAACGTCAATGTCACAGCGGTGCGCGGCAATTTCGATGATGCGCAAAGCGGCGTGAAACGCATCTTTGGCGATGTGGCCTTCGGTGAAGAGTTGGCAGCGGCCGGCGTCAAGCTCTCCTCGGCGAATTCGATCAACTGGGGCCGCCTCGTCCCGCAGATCGTCTATTATTTTAGTGCGTACGCAGACTTGCTCGGCGCCGAGCGCATTGCCTATGGCGATGAGGTGAATTTCTGCGTCCCGACAGGGAATTTTGGCGATATCCTTGCGGGGTATTATGCAAAATGCATGGGCCTGCCGATCGGGCGCCTGATCTGCGCCTCGAATCGCAACAACGTCCTGACGGAATTCCTGCATACGGGAACATATAATCGGAACCGGGCGTTCTATAAGACCATCACGCCTTCGATGGATATCTTGATTTCCAGCAATCTGGAGCGTCTGCTGTATCATATGTCGAACGATGCGCAGCAAGTTGCGAAGTGGATGAAAGAACTGGCCAAGACGGGAACCTATACCATCGACAAGAAACTGCTGCAGAAAATCCAGCAGACGTTTTGGGCAGACTGGGCTGACGATGAGGCGACGAAGGCGACCATCAAGGAGGCATACTCCTTTCATCATTATATTCCGGATACGCATACCGCGGTCGCCTGGCAGGTGGCGGAGCGCTATCAGAGAGAGACGGGGGATCAGCGGGAGATGGTGGTCGTATCCACGGCCAGCCCGTATAAATTCAATGGGAGCGTGCTATCTGCACTCGGAGTTCCGGTGGATAGCCAGGATGAGTTCGCGCTGCTCGATCGGCTCCAGGAGCTGAATGATGATAAGATTCCGCGCGGCCTCGCCTCCCTGCGCGAGAAAACGGTACGTCATCGCGATGTCTGCGCGCCGGATGAGATGAAAAAATTTGTAGCGGCATTTGCAAAGCAATGACGAAGGAATAAGACCACAGTCGAAATAATCAAATTTGTTCCGAACGTTCACCAGGGAAACAGACACAAACAGACATTCAACATAGCAAGAAAGAACGAGATCTGCCCGGCTGTGATTGAGTCTTGCAGGGTTGGCTCCTTTTGAGCGACTTTGTGAAATCCTTGACATTTATGACACGATAAGCTAAGATAATAGCGGTGTGGGGAGAAAACCACAGAAAGGCAGACTCCCGCGATGGCACTAGTTGATTTTCAATGAAAGAGGTTGAAAGCACATGGCAAACGTCGATCTTAGCCAGTACGGAATCACTGGCGTAACGGAAATCCTCCACAATCCTTCTTATAAGGTTCTCTTTGAAGAAGAGACGAAGGATGGTCTGACGGGCTACGAGAAGGGTCAGGTCTCTGAGCTGGGTGCCGTTGATGTTAAGACCGGTATCTTCACGGGTCGTTCTCCGAAGGACAAGTTCATCGTTGATGATGAGACGTCCCATGACACGGTTTGGTGGGATAGCGATGCTTACCACAACGATAACCACAGAGCTTCGAAAGAGGCATGGGCTGCTGTCAAGGAGATCGCGAAGAAAGAGCTTTCCAACAAGCGCCTGTTCGTCGTGGATGGCTTCTGCGGCGCCAACAAGGATACGCGCATGGCGGTTCGCTTCATCGTTGAGGTTGCATGGCAGGCTCATTTCGTGACGAACATGTTCATCAAGCCGACGAAGGAAGAGCTTGAGAATTTCAAACCGGATTTCGTTGTCTTCAATGCGTCCAAGGCAAAAGTTGAGAATTACAAGGAGCTCGGCCTGCATTCCGATACGGCTGTCGTCTTCAACCTCACGGAGCGCCAGCAGGTCATTATCAATACGTGGTACGGCGGCGAGATGAAGAAGGGCATGTTCTCCATGATGAACTACTTCCTCCCGCTCAAGGGTATCGCTGCGATGCACTGCTCCGCCAACACGGATAAGCAGGGCAAGAACACGGCGATCTTCTTCGGCCTCTCCGGCACGGGCAAGACGACGCTCTCCACGGATCCGAAGCGTCTCCTCATCGGCGATGATGAGCACGGCTGGGATGATGACGGCATCTTCAACTTCGAGGGCGGCTGCTACGCAAAGGTCATCAACCTCGATATGGAGTCGGAGCCGGATATCTACGGCGCCATCAAGCGCAACGCCCTCCTCGAGAACGTCGTGCTCGATGAGAACGGCAAGATTGATTTCGCTGATAAGTCCATCACGGAGAACACGCGTGTTTCCTATCCGATCGATCATATCAAGAGCACGGTCAAGGACTTTGTCAACGACCGCAGTGCTGCGCCGGCCGCAAAGAGCGTCATCTTCCTCGCTGCGGATGCATTCGGCGTCCTGCCGCCGGTCTCCATCCTGACGCCGGAGCAGATGCAGTATTACTTCCTCTCTGGCTTCACGTCCAAGCTCGCTGGTACGGAGCGCGGCATCACGGAGCCGACGCCGACGTTCTCTGCTTGCTTCGGTCAGGCGTTCCTCGAGCTTCCTCCGACGAAGTATGCTGAGGAGCTCGTAAAGCGCGTCAAAGCCAACGGAACGAAAGCATATCTCGTCAACACGGGTTGGAACGGCTATGGTAAGCGCATCTCCATCAAGGATACGCGCGGCATCATCGATGCGATCCACAGCGGTGCCATCACGAAGGCTCCGACGAAGAAGATCCCGTACTTCAACCTCGAGATCCCGACGAAGCTCGATGGCGTCGCTACGGAAGTCCTCGATCCGAAGGATACGTACAAGGATCCTTCGAAGTCCAAGTGGGATTACAAGGATGCTTCCGAGTGGGATGCACGTGCAAAACACCTCGCTCAGATGTTTATCGACAACTTCGACAAGAAGTACACGAATACGGCAGCAGGCAAGGCTCTCGTTGCAGCCGGCCCGCAGCTCTGATTCAGTGCCATCTGCTTATCATAAGGAAGGGGCCCTTTCGAGGGCTCCTTTTTCGTATGTAAAACTCCAAGCGTGCAAGCCGTATTACGTTTCATGTTTCCATACTGGCGCTTCTTTGTTATAATGGTGAAAGTGGCGAATGCAGGAAGATGTCGGATTTCTGGGAAATGAGGAGTTGCGTATGCGGAGAATCGTACTCATCGCCTGCTTGATCTACGCTTTGATGATCGCTGCGGGGGCGGGAATCTACTTTTCCCTGGGGGATCACTCACAGCAGGCGCCACCGGCGACCCCTGTGAGCAGCTCGGTGAAGGCGCCAACGACTGCCGCAACGCAACCCGCGGAGGAAAACGCTGACCGCAGACGGGAAACGGCTCTGCGTCAGGAAATGAAAGTCGTCGAACGCAACGGGTTGACACTTTACACCTTCGATTATCCCAAGAAACCGGAGCCAGGCGTTTATCTGCGCCCATTCATCGTCACGGATGGCGTGGAGTACGAGCTAAAATTCGACGTGTATTATTTCTATGACATCGCCGATCCGCAAAAAACGGCCTGGATCCATGGAGATGCGCTGATGGTGACCACGGATGCGGGGAGACATACGCTCACATTTTCCGCCAAAGACCGACGGGATAAGATGGCAACCGACGCCGAAGACCTTGCCGAGAATTACGTCCACACCGCTACAAAAGAGGAGGAGGAACTCCTCAGCGAGATCGGTTCCTCCAACAGCGTTTCCCTTCATTACTATCAGCAGGAAAGTGGTGCAGGACGCACGCAGCAGCTGACACAGGATGAGATTAAGAAAATACATGATACTTTGGAATTATATCATCTGGAAACACAGGGGGGAGTCGATTGAAAATACTTGCTGTTGATGACGATGATTCCATTCGTGAACTCTTGGCACTCCAATTGACGCGTCATGGATATGAGGTATTGACGGCAGTGGATGGTGCGGAAGCTCTGGCGAAGGCACCACAAGCCGAATTCATCCTTTTGGACCTTATGTTGCCGGAGATTGACGGCTATGAGGTGTGCCGCCGCTTGAAATCTGATGAGAGGACAAAAGAGATTCCCATCATCATGCTGACGGCCAAAGCGGAAGAGATCGATACGGTCCTGGGACTTGAGCTGGGGGCGGATGATTATTTGGCAAAGCCCTTTTCCATGCGAGAGCTCTTGGCAAGGATCAAGGCGGTCAAGCGGAGGGCCCTCCCCAAACCGCAGGAAAATCAACTCACGATCAGTCTTGGCGACCTGTCTATGGATTTTGCCGCCTACACCGTGAAACTGAAGGACAAGGAGATTTCTCTGACACCGAAGGAATATGAGCTGCTGAAACTTTTCTTGACGCATATCGGTCGTGCGTATTCGCGAGATGAATTACTGACCCGCATTTGGGGATATGAATACTATGGGGACACGCGGACGGTAGATGTGCATGTAAGGCATCTGCGCAGCAAATTGTCGGCATCCCCAGAGATTGCCAATGCGATTGAGACGGTGCGCGGCGTTGGCTATCGCTTCCAGTACGAGAAATCCGTGTGAGAGGATTCCTACGAGCGCATTTTTCAGTATTCCTGTATAGGAGGATTCCTATGCGAGGATGGAACCATACGATTGATTAAAATGATAAAGGGGCAGGTGCACGGATATGAAGGATTTGATTTCCCCGGCGATTCACGAGACGACGCAGGCAATCCTTGCAGATTATGATAAGGGACGTTCGATCGATAAGCTCGATGTCTTCAACCAACCGGATACCAAGGTGATCTATGAGCTCATCAATGAATTGGTGCGCGTCGCTTATCCAGGCTTTTCCAAGGACAAGCATTATCGGATCTATGATATTCGCAACAATCTATCGATGGTGATCGAGGATATTGCCTTCCGGCTCAACAAACAGATCTCCATCGCACTGCGCTACGGTCAGCCTTCCGATGACTGCAAGCTGGCGGAGACACGCGAACAGTCCCAACAGATCACGCTGAGATTCCTTCAGCAGATTCCCACGATTCGCGAATATCTTGCCACCGATGTTGCCGCGGTTTTTGATGGCGATCCGGCGGCAGAGAGTGCCGACGAGATCATCTTTGCCTATCCGGGGCTCTATGCGATTACCATTTATCGCTTTGCGCACGTGCTGTATCAGATGCAAGTGCCAGTCATCCCACGCATCATGACGGAGCTCGCCCATAGCAAGACGGGAATCGATATCAACCCCGGTGCGATCATCGGCAAGTATTTCATGATCGACCATGGCACAGGCATCGTCATCGGCGAGACGACGGAGATCGGGGAACACGTCAAGATCTATCAGGGCGTCACGCTCGGAGCGCTTTCGACCTCCGGCGGGCGCAAGCTGTTTAACAAGAAGCGTCATCCGACCATCGCTGACTATGTTACGATTTATTCCGGCGCTTCCATCTTGGGCGGCGATACTGTGATCGGGAAGGGCGCCGTCATCGGCGGCAACGTGTTCTTGACGAAATCGATTGCAGCCGGAACGAAGGTGAGTGTCAAGAATCAGGAGCTCCGCTACAATAAGGATCATAAAGAGATCCAGGAAGTCGAAGCGGATCCGGATGCGGCGTGGTTCTATGTGATTTGATGCCGTTGGGTGTGTGCCAGGGAAGGAGCGTCGATGGGAGAAGAGAAGCTATTGATTCGTACGGCACGAGCAGAGGATGCAGGGGATCTGGCACGCATCTACCGCTATTACGTGGAAGAGACTGCCATCACCTTTGAATATCAGGCACCGGATGCGGCGGAGATGGAAGCGCGGCGGGAAGAAATCCTTCGCCACAATCCCTACCTCGTCCTCGAAAGCGCAAAAGGCGTGCTCGGTTATGCCTATGCGCATGCCTTTTACGGCCGGGCAGCGTATGCTTGGTCGGTAGAAGCGAGTATCTACATCGCACGGGAGGCACGCGGCAGAGGCCTTGGCCGTTCCCTGTACGTGGCATTGGAGAAGGCGCTGCGTGAGATGGGAATCCTCAACATCAATGCTTGCATCGCCGTACCGCGTACGGCCGATGATCCTTATCTCACGAATGCCAGTATCACCTTCCATCAACGTCTTGGCTATCAGCTTGTCGGCACATTCCATCAAAGTGGGTATAAATTCGGGCGTTGGTACGATGTGGCATGGATGGAAAAACTGCTCGCTGCGCATACGGAAAAGCCGCGGGCCGTTCGTCCCTATGCATCGCTCCCGTCGGCATGAGTTTTTCGAGGAAACGATAGAGGATAAGTTTCGCTTCCTGTATTGCAGGTGGAATCTCGGTTTTGCCTTCGAGGGTGAAATCGTTGATTCCTTATTTTTTCCTAATACCGTTACGGTACAAATAGGGAAGGATCTTTTAGCGAAACGGGTACAAGCATTGGGAAATGCTTTTTCATAGATGAGGAGGAATCTTGCTTTGGTGGAATTACTTGCTCCGGCAGGGAGCAAAGAGGCGCTGATCGCTGCGGTGGAGGCGGGAGCAGATGCTGTCTATCTGGCAGGCAATCACTTTGGCGCCCGTGCCTATGCGGATAATTTCGATGAGGAAACGATGCAGTGGGCGGTGCGCTTTGCTCAT
Source organism: Dongibacter bovis (assembly GCA_902763085.1). Classification (GTDB taxonomy): domain Bacteria; phylum Bacillota; class Negativicutes; order Selenomonadales; family Selenomonadaceae; genus Selenomonas_C. The sequence goes on along the minus strand of CACWQW010000007.1, from coordinate 25,576 downwards.
CTGCGCGGGGTGCATCTGCACGTGACGGTGAATACCATCGCCTCGGATGAGGAACTGCCGGCGTTGAAGGCGTATCTGCAGTTCCTCGATCGGATCGGCATTGATGCCATCCTCGTGCAGGACCTCGGTGTCGCGGCACTCGCAAAGGAAGTGGCTCCGAACCTCCCGCTGCATGCGAGCACGCAGATGACGATCCACAATCTTGCCGGCGTGCAGGCGATGGAACGATTGGGCTTCACACGCGTCGTCCTGTCGCGGGAGCTTTCTTTGGAGGAGATCCATTACATCACGTCGCACACGCCGTTGGAGATTGAGACCTTTGTCCATGGGGCGCTCTGCGTCTGCTATTCTGGGCAATGCCTCATGAGCAGCATGATCGGTGGGCGCAGCGGCAATCGCGGGCGTTGCGCGCAGCCCTGCCGTCTGCCCTATACGCTCGTCGACGCGGCGGGGCAGGACGTCCTCGGCGATACCGCTGGAAAATACCTCCTTTCGCCTAAGGATATGAATACCATTGAAATCCTGCCGAAGCTTCTCGCCGCCGGGGTGTCTTCCCTCAAGATCGAAGGGCGCATGAAGCGGCCGGAGTATGTGGCGACAGTCGTACAGACGTATCGTGAGGCCATCGATCGCTGTGCACGTGAGGGAGTGGAATCGTATGCTGCCACGGCGGAGGAAAAGGACCGGCTCGCGCAGATCTTCAATCGCGACTTCACGACGGCTTATCTTGAACGACGCCCTGGACGCCAGATGATGAGTGACCGTCGCCCCAATAACCGTGGGCTCCTGATCGGCAGGGTGGTGCAATGCGATCCGAAAAGCCGCAGGGTCCAGCTGCGGCTTTCCGGAACGCTCGCCGTTGGCGACCAGGTCGATGTCTGGGTCAAGGTCGGTGGGCGCGTGACGGCGACGATTCAGGAACTCCAGGATGCGCGTGGGAACGGCATCGCGGAGGGGACGGCCGGCATGACGGTCGCATTCGTCCTCCCGGCGCCTGTCCATGCTCATGACCGCGTCTTCAAAGTGTTCGACCGCACGCTCATGCAGCAGGCAAAAGAACTGTATACGCATGGAGCTCCCATCCGGAGAATTCCCGTCGATGTCATCGTCCGGGCAGCCGTCGGTGCACCGCTTTCCCTCACGATGACGGATAGTGACGGGCATCAGGCATCCGCGCGGACGAACTTCATCGGCGTCCCAGCGCAGAAGCGCCCGCTCACGGAGGCGGTGATCCGCAAGCAGGTCGAGCGCCTCGGTACGTCGGTGTTTGCGCTCCGTCACCTCGATGTGCAGCTCACCGGTGACGTTATGATACCGATGAGTGAGATCAACGAGGCGCGGCGTCATGCCGTCGCTGAGCTGGAGGAGCAGCGCCTCCTAGACTTTGCGCGTCCGCAGCAGGCGCACACCGTGCAAGAGCGCCCGTCGCCACAGAGTGCCCCGCAGGTGTATGCTGCCAGCGAACTCGTCGTATCCGTCGATACTGTGGAGAAAGCAGCCGCAGCCTACCGCGCGGGTGCGGATGGCGTATTATTCGGAGGGGATTCCTACAGCCATCACATGATTTCCGGCTCGGAGTATGCGTCGGTCTGGAAGATGGCTGCGTCGGAGAAGAAGCATATCTACTTCAATACACCGCGCATCGTTCGTGAGGTGCACCTTAAGCAGCTGCTGGACCTTTTGGATCTGTTTCAGGAGATCCCGCCGGACGAGCTCTACGTGCAGAACATCGGCACACTGGAGCTCGCACGCACGCGGACGCCTTTGGCGTTGCACACGGATAGTTCTCTTATCGCCTATAATCGCAAGACACTCTCGTTCCTGCAGGCGCAAGGCGTGAAGAGCGCGACGCTTTCACCGGAGCTCACCTGGCAGCAGATCGTAAGCCTGGCGGGGGCGATGCCGCTTCCGCTCGAGTGCATCGTTCACGGGCCACTGGAGCTCATGGTCTCGGAGTACTGCGCTCTGGGCAGCTTCCTCGGAGGGTGTGGAGAGAAGGCGTGTTCTATGCCTTGCATGTCGGGGACCTATGCGCTCAAAGATCGAAAGGAGATTTCTTTCCCGCTCGTCACAGATCAATTCTGTCACATGCACGTGCTCAACAGCCGCACGCTTTCCATGCTGCCCTATGCCGCGTCCTTCGGACCTGCCGGCATCGCACGCATCCGCATCGAGGGAAAGGCGATGACAGCAGAGGCGATCGCAAGCCTCGTTCGCGCTTACCGCAGAGTCCTCTCGATGACGGAGGCGGAGCGGCAGGAGCATGCGGACGAGATTACGCAGCTCGAAGGAAAGGATATCACGCGCGGGCATTATTTCCGCAGTGTCGAATAAAGGATTGTTATATTCATGGAAAAAGAAGTATATAAGGTACTTGAGTATGAGAGGATTCGGGAAATGCTCGCCGAGCGTGCCGGCTCTTCCCTGGGCAAGGAACGTGCACGCGCGCTCGTGCCGAGCACGGAGTTCGACGAGGTGGAGAAGTGGCAGGAGGAGACAGCGGAGGCCGTCCGCATCCAGGCCATGACGTCACCGCCGCTCGGCGGAATTCATGACTTGCGTCCGCTGCTTCGTAAGATCCATATGGGGGCGGTCCTCACGCTGGAGGAACTCGTCGATATCCGGAGCACCCTCTATGCGATGCGCAATGTAAAAGAGTTCTTCAAGACGCTCGACATCGAGGCGCCCACTCTTAAAGAGTGGGCACGGGGTATCGAGATCCTCGGGCAGCTCGAACGTCGATTGGATCAGACTGTCGATGAACATGGAAACTTGCGCGACGATGCCAGTGTGGAGCTTCAGCGGATCCGCAGGGAGATCCGCTCGACGCAAAGCCGCATCAAGGAACGCATCGGCGCAGCGCTGCGCGCGCCGGAAAACCAGAAATATTTCCAGGACGCCATCGTGACGCTGCGCGACGAGCGCTATGTCATTCCCGTCAAGGCGGAATACCGCCGCTTTTTCCCAGGCATCGTACACGATCAATCGGCGACAGGCGCGACGCTCTTCATTGAGCCGATGGCGATCGTCGAGCTCAACAATGATGTGAAACAGCTCACGCTTTCAGAGCATCATGAGGTGGAGCGCCTCCTTCGCGATGTCTCTAGGCAGATCGGCAGCGCCCAGGAAAGCCTGCAGGAGAACCTCGATCTCCTCGCTTCGTTTGATTTCACCTTTGCGAAGGCCAAGCTCGCCGAGGACATGGAGGCAGAGCAGCCATCCTTGAACCGGGAGCGACGTGCCTGCCTGCGGCAGGCACGTCATCCGCTCATCCCGCGCGACCGCGTCGTCCCCATCGACCTGGAGCTCGGTGGAGCGTATACGATGCTGCTCATCACCGGTCCGAATACCGGCGGTAAGACCGTCAGCATGAAGACGTTCGGCTTGCTCGTCCTCATGGCGCAGAGCGGCTGTTTTCTGCCGACGGCGCCCGATTCCACGCTGCCCGTGTATCAGGCGATTTATGCGGATATCGGCGATGAGCAGAGCATCGAGCAGAGTCTGTCGACGTTTTCCGCACATATGACCCATATGGTTTCCATCCTCAGCAAGGTAGAGGCCGAGGATCTTGTCCTTGTCGATGAGCTGGGTGCGGGGACAGACCCGGAGGAAGGCGCAGCGCTCGCGATGGCGATCTTGGAGCGATTGCTCGCTGTCAAGGCATCGACTGTCGCGACAACGCATTATTCTGAGCTCAAGACGTTCGCCTACACACGCGAGGGAATCGAGAACGCCTGCGTCGAATTCGATGTCAAGAGCCTGCGGCCGACCTATCGCCTGCTCATCGGCATTCCCGGTGCGAGCAATGCCTTTGCCATCAGCCGGCGGCTCGGCCTCTCAGAGTCGATCATCCTGCGTGCACAGCAGCTCGTCAAGGAAGATCATGCCCAGTTTGAGCATGTGGTAAATGCGCTGGAGCGGGAGAAATTCCTTTACGAGCAGCAGAATGCCGAGCTTTTGGAGCGGCAGCAGCGAGTAACGCGCCTCGAGCACAAGGTCGAAGCGGCGAAAGAGGAACTCTCGAAGAAGAAAGGGGAGTTTATCCGCAAGGCGCGGGAGCAGAGTGCGGCGCTCGTGCGGCGCACACGGCGCGAGGCGGAAGAGATCATCGATTCCCTGAAGAGGCAGTACGACGACCAGGGCATCCATGCGCGCCAGCAAGCCATCCAGGAGGCGCGCAAGCGCCTGGAGGAAGCCTCCAGCGCGGCACGCCCCGGGATCATGGGGCAGAAGCATCTCGGCAAGAAAGTCGATGCCAAGAAGCTCGCTGTCGGAGATACGGTCTATCTCCCGAAGCTCGATCAGAAGGGTACCGTGCTTGAGATTTCCGGGAAAGACGTTACCGTGCAACTTGGGAGCCTGCGCACGACGCAAAAGGCGTCGAGCTGTCGTTTCCTGAGCCATGCGGCGGAGGAACAACCGAAGGCCAAGAGCAACGTCACGGCAGGGTTCTTACGGAAAACGTCGCAAGTCAGCCGCGAGATCGACATTCGCGGACTCATGGTGAACGAGGCCGAGGTCGTCGTCGGTAAATTCATCGACGACGCGCAGATGGCAGGCCTGACGGAGATCCTCATCATCCATGGCAAGGGGACCGGCGCCTTGCGCAAGGGCATCCACGAGTACCTCAAGCGTCATCGGAGTGTCAGTCACTTTGCCTTTGCCAGCTTGGAGCAAGGCGGTTCCGGAGCGACGATCGTCACGCTGAAGTGAGGTGCTGGACTCTCTGAGTCGCACATGATTCCTGCGGCGGCAGGACGATGTTCATCTTTTGTTACATTTGTCTGCTAGGATGGATCGTAGAATCAGAAAATGTCTGGAGGCATGGGCATGGCGAAGAGATGGCAGGACCTTTCCTTGCGCCGTCGACTCATGGGAGCATGTTTCCTCTTGACAGTGCTGCCCGTACTCCTCATCGGAGGCTTCGGATGGCTCCTGGTGACGGGAATCGATCTGTACGGAGGGACGATGCAGGGAGATATTCTGCGGCTCTGGCCAAGGGGAGCAGCACTATCCATCCAGTACGCAGTCTATCGATTGCGCGAGGAGGCAGACCATGAGAAGTTCAACTGGCACGAGGTCAAGGAACAGTGCGACCTACTGGAGGCCAACGGTGTCCAGGCTTGGATTGAGCAGGATGGGGAAGATTTCTACCGCACTTCAGGTGCCGTGCCGGAGCAAGTGAAGCAGGCGGCGCTCCAGAAGATGGGAGACGACCGTCAGGCGCTCGTTTGGGACGATGATGGAATCGGCTTCGTCTATGTTTCGTCGCAGCGTCAAGCGGCAATCTATGCGGCCGGGGATATCCCGTATAAAGCGCTTCCTTTCACGTCCGAGCAGCAGATGCGTCGGCGTGCGGTCAAGGCGACCCTTTTCCTCGTGTTCGGCGGTGGTATTCTGCTCTCGCTGCTGCTCGGTGCATATCTTGCGCGCAGCCTTTCCCGACAGGTGCTCGGACCGCTCTCTGCCATGCGGCGCAGTGCGGCTGCGATTGAACAGGGGAATTACGACGTGCCGGTCGCGTCACCTGTACAGGAAGATGAGGTTGGTGCCACTTGTCGTTCTTTCGACGAGATGCGAAAGGGACTGAAGGCTGCGAGGGAAGAGCGCGAGCGCTATGAACGCAGCCGCAAGGAATTGATCGCGGGAATCTCGCACGACCTCGCCACACCGCTCACTGCCATCCAAGGATATGCGAGCGGCATCCTGGAAGGTGTGGCCCGCACGACGGAGAAGCGGCGCCATTACCTCGCCCAGATCGTCTCGGCCGCCAAGGTGATGGATCATCTCGTCGCCAATCTTTTCCTCTTTTCCAAACTGGAACTGGGACGTGTGGATTTCGCCTTCATCCCTGTCCGCCCCGCAGCGTATTTCGATGATTTCCTGGCGGAGCGCGGCACCCTCTACGAGGAGCAGGGCATGACCTTGCGCTTCCAGCATGACGACAGCGCAGCGAAAAGGGCGATACTGATTGATCCGCTGGAATTCCAGCGGGTGATCGAGAACATCCTGGGCAACAGTCGCAAGTATGGAGGTGCAGAGCCCTACGTCGATATCACCTTGCGCGGAGAGGACGCGGGCGTGCTCGTAGCGTTGGCGGATCATGGGAAAGGCGTACCGACGGAGGAATTGCCGCGCCTCTTCGAGTCGTTTTACCGTGCGGACAAGGCACGCAGCCATACGGAGAAAGGCAGCGGGCTCGGGCTCGCCATCGCCCATCGCATTATCCACGGCTTCGGCGGGCGGATCTGGGCGGAAGAGACGATGGGCGGCGGCCTGACCGTCAAGATCTTCCTGCCCTGGACGAAAGAAGAGATGGGAGGTGCGTGCTCATGAAGAAGATCCTGATCGTGGAAGATGACTCTGCCATCAGTGAATTGGAGCGCGACTATTTGGAAGCAGATGGTTTTGAGGTCACCTGCGTCGCTGACGGGCGCAAGGGGAGAGATCTCGCTCTGTCGACATCCTTCGACCTGCTCATGCTCGATCTCATGCTGCCGTTCGTCGATGGCTATGCGATTTGCAAAGCCGTGCGCGAGAAGAAGGACATCCCCATCCTCATGGTGACGGCGAAACGCGAGGATGCCGACAAGGTGCAGGGATTTGGGCTCGGAGCGGACGACTACATCGTCAAGCCGTTCAGCCCTATGGAATTCGTGGCCCGTGTCAAGGCACATCTTGCGCGCTATGCGTGCCTGACGGGGAAAAGGAAGGAAGCGGAGCGTTCCCTGCGCTTCGGCCTCCTCGAGATCTTCCCGGCGGAGCATCGCGTCTTTCGCGGCGGAGAGGAGATCTTGCTCACGCATAAGGAGTTCGAGCTACTCTGCTTCCTCGCAGAACATCGGGGCATCGTTTTCAGCATGGAGCAGCTCTTTGAGCATGTCTGGGGTATGGATGCCATGGGAGATGTGGCGACGGTGCGTGTTCACGTGAATCGCCTGCGCGAGAAGATCGAGCCGCAGCCCTCAAAGCCGATCTACGTCGAGACGGTTTGGGGCGCAGGCTATCGGTTTCAAGGGTGAGCATATGGGAAATTTCCCGATGGAAAATTTCCAGAATGGTTTGCCGTGCACGCGGTTGACACTGAAAATATTCCGTTGTAAGATAGGTCTGAATAATGCATAGAAGTTATCATTTGAATGCATCTACGCGGAGGTTGAAATGAACGGTACATTTTACGGAATCGGTGTGGGCCCAGGCGATCCGGAACTCTTGACGGTCAAGGCCATCCATGCCATCAAGGCAGCTGATGTGCTGATCGCACCAAAGACAGAGAAGAAAGAGGGCAGTGTAGCGCTCGGCATCGCACGGCCGTATCTCAAAGAAGATATCGAGATCGTCTATCAGGTATTCCCCATGGTCAAAGGGTTTGAGAAGGACGCTTCCGCCTGGAAAGAGAATAAGGAGGAAATCCTGGCGCTCCTGCGAGCGGGGAAGAATGTCGCGTTCCTCACCCTAGGCGATCCCATGTTCTACAGTACGTATATCTATGTCTATCGGCTGCTTGCTGCGGAATCGGATGTTGACGTGAAGACCATTCCAGGCATCCCGGCGTTTGCCGCCATCGGCAGCCGCGTCGGCTACCCGATCGTCGAGGGGGATGAAGTCCTCTCCATCATCCCGGCAACTGCGCCGCAGGAGAAGATCGAGAGGGCACTGGCGGCATCTGACAATGCCGTCCTCATGAAGGTGTATAAGAATGCCGACGAAGTGATCTCACTCCTCGAGGCGCATGGTCTTGCGCAGCAGGCGGTCCTCGTCAGCCGCGCCGGCCTGCCGGAGGAACGCATCGTCACGGACATTTCAGCGCACAAAGGGGAGCCACTGAACTATCTTTCCACGATTTTGACCCGTCGGAAGTGAGGGGGAGAATACCAGCATGAAGAGGATTCTTATCGGGATTATATTAGGCGCAATGCTTTTGGCATTCGCTGGATGTGGTACACAGGACGAGAAGGCGTCGCCTTCATCCGCGCAGTCGTTTGCGACCATCGAGGACGATATGGGACGCAGTGTTGTCCTCGAGAAAAAGCCGGAACGGATCGTCGTGACCTCGGCGTCCTTCCTCGAGCCTCTGCATGAGGTCGGAGGGGATGTCGTCGGGCGCCCGGATTCCAAGACGCAGATGCCGGATTTCGCGAAGGATAAAGCCTCTGTCGGGAAAGTATATCAGATCGATGTAGAAAAGGTCTTGGCGTGCGAGCCTGATCTGGTCATCGTCAACAAAGGCATGAACGAGAAGCTCGTCGATACTCTGGAAGCAAGCGGCATCAAGACCATCGTCGTCGAAAGCAAGAGCTATGAAGACGTCAAGCATATGGTACAGATGTTCGCTACGGTGACGGGGGAGAAGGATCAGGGCGACGCGCTCATCAAGCGGATGGACGGCAAGATCGATGCGATCTTGGAGAAGCTCCCGAAGGAAAAGCATCGCGTAGCCATCCTCCACAGCACGAACCAGGGGCTTACGGTGCAACTCGATGGCAGTATTGCCGGCTCCACGGCCAAGATGCTGGGCTGGGAGAATGTAGCAGCTGGTGAGACGCCTCTGGCCAAGAATCCGGATGCGGCGCCGTATAGCTTGGAAACGCTGGTGGAGAAGAATCCCGAAATCATCTTTGTCACGAGCATGGGCAAGATCGAGGAAATCAAGGCCAACATGGAGCAGACCATCGCAGAGAATCCGGCGTGGCAGACGCTGCCTGCTGTGCAGAAGAAGCAGCTTTACTATCTGCCGCAGGACCTGTTCCTGCTGAGCCCCGGCATCCATTATCCGGAGGCGGTCGAATACATGGCGAAGCTTGTCTATCCTGAGGTTTTCCGATGAGCGTCCATCAAAAGCAGCGGCAAATATGCTTTTTGTGCATATTTGCCGTTTTGGCATGTGCAGCAGCCATTGTGAGCATCATGATGGGGGCAGTGAACATCCCGCTTTCCGAAATCCTCTCGGCCATGACTGGCGAGCGCGGGACCCATGCGCAGATCCTCATGAATATCCGCTTGCCGAGGACGTTGGTGGCACTGCTTGTAGGCGTGAATCTTTCACTTTCCGGTGCCATCTTGCAGGCCGTCATGAAGAATCCGCTCGCCGACCCGCATATCATCGGCATTTCCTCGGGGGCAGGGCTCGCAGGCATCCTCGTCTTGCTGCTGCTCCCGGAATACGGTGCGCTTGTTACGCCAGCTGCGTTCGTCGGCGCGATGGGAGCGGCGGTGCTCATCTACCTGCTCGCGTGGAAGAACGGCATACGGCCCGTGCGCATCATCCTCGCCGGCGTTGCCGTCTCTGCGTTTCTCGGGGCTGGCATCTCGGCACTCATGATCCTCTACAGCGATCGGGTGCACAGCGCGCTCATGTGGATGGTCGGCGGACTCTCCGCGCGCAGTTGGCCGCATGTTGCCATGCTCTGGCCCTATGCGCTCGGCGGCACGCTGCTCGCCTTTCTCGGCGCGCGCTCCCTCAATATCTTGCAGCTCGGCGATGAAGTCGCGAAAGGACTCGGGCTTCACGTCGAACGCGCGCGGATCTTGATGACAGCCGTCGCAGCGCTGCTCGCCGCGAGTGCCGTTTCCGTCGTTGGGCTGTTGGGATTTGTCGGGCTCATCGTGCCGCATGCCGCACGGCTTTTGCTCGGAACGGATTATCGCTACTTGCTCCCCGGTGCGGCTCTGCTGGGCGCAGCCGTCCTCACCGCCAGTGACACGGTAGCGCGGCTCGCGTTTGCACCTGTCGAGCTTCCCGTCGGCATCCTCATGGCAGTCCTCGGAGCGCCGTTCTTCCTCTTTCTGCTCAGAAGGGAGTTATGATATGGGGCTGTCTGTAGAAAATCTTTCTGTCGCGATTGCGGGGAAGACCATCCTGCAGGATGTTACGCTCTCATTTACCGAAAGAAAGCGCACGGCCATCATCGGTCCGAACGGCGTAGGGAAATCGACGCTCCTGCGGACGCTCGCCGGAATCCAGCGCCCGACAGAGGGAGAGGTCTTCCTCGACGGCCAGCGGATTACCGGTTTCTCGCGCAAGGCCTTGGCGCGGCGGATCGCCATCTTGCCACAAGGGATGACGGCACCGCCGGATACAACGGTCCGGCAGCTCGTGGAATACGGTCGGTTTCCCTATCACGGCATCTTGGGAACAGAAGATGTGCGAGCGGACAGAGAAGCGATCGCCTGGGCGATGGAGGCAACACACCTTGAAGCGTACGCAGAGCGTCAGATCGCGACGCTCTCTGGCGGCGAACGTCAACGGGCCTTCCTTGCCATGGCACTCGCGCAGCAGCCTGCCATCCTTCTGCTCGATGAGCCGACGACGTACCTCGACATCGCCCATCAACTCGAGGTCATGAATATCATTACGGAAATCAATCGGGATCAGGCGATGACCGTCATCATGGTACTGCATGACATCAACCATGCGCTGCAATATGCGGATGAACTCGTCATCCTGAAAGCGCATCGCCTCTACGGCCAGGGAAATCCGAAGGAACTCATGACCGTCAAGACGCTCGCCGACGTCTTCGGCGTGCGCGCGGATATCTTCAGGAATCGGCAGGGAGCGATGGTGCTCTCTCCGGTGGCTTTGGTGAATCGATAAATTGGAATATAAGAATGGACAGGCGCGAACCAAGAAGATTCGCGCCTGTCCATTTGCTGTTCGAAGGCGATCGATCGTATCACATGACGATGTGTGCCATGAGAAAGCCCATGCAGCAGCCGGTCGATACGCCGATCAGACCGGGAATCATGAAGCTGTGGTTGAGGATGTATTTACCGATGCGCGTCGTACCCGAGCGGTCAAAGCCGATGCAGGCCAGATCGGACGGATAGGTCGGCAGGAAGAAATAACCATAGCAGGCAGAGATGAATGACATGATGAGTACGGGATCCGTGCCGACGCCGAGTGCCATCGGCACGACGATGGCGATGGCGGCCGCCTGCGAGTTCACGAGCTTTGACGTGACGAAGGCGATGAGGGCGTAGGCCCAGGGATAGGAGGCGACAGCTGCTCCGAGGGCTTCCTTCAGGACCGTCATGTGAGCGCCGAAATACGTGTTGGCCATCCAGGCGACACCGTAGACGGAAACGAGTGCGACGATACCGGAGCGGAACACCTGGCTGTTGCCGACATCTTTTGCCTTGACCTTGCAGGTCAGGAGGATCGCGGCGCCCACGCAGAGCATGACCATCTGGATGACGGAGGTCATGGAGATCGGTTTGGGCTTCGCATCCGCCGTGGCTGCGAAATGCGGCAGCAGATCGGGGAAATTGCCGAGGACGGCGATGATGAGAATGCCGCCAAAGAAAATGAACGTTGCGCGATAGAATTCTTTCGGCAGGTCTTTCCCCTGCAGTGACTCTACATCGCCGTAGACGTATTTCTTGTTCTCAGGATCTTTGATGTATTCCTGGAAATTCTCATCGTTCTCGAGGTCCTTGCCACGGCGATAACTCCAGAGCGCAGCGCAGAGGACGCCGAAACCCGTTGCGGGAATCGAGACAGCGAGGACCTGCAGGACTGTATAGTCATAACCGGCAGCTGCCATGAAGCCAATGATGGAAACGACGGCCACCGAGACTGGCGAAGCACAGATACCCATCTGGGACGCGACCGACGAGACAGCCATCGGCCACTCAGGGCGAATGTTCTGTTTGATGGCAATATCATAAATGATAGGGAACATCGTGTAAACGACATGCCCGGTACCGCAGAGTACCGTGAGGAACCACGTCGTGAGCGGTGCGAGGATCGTGATCTGCTTCGGGTTGCTGCGCAGGAAGGATTCCGCATATTTCAGCATGACGGTCAGCCCGCCGGAAGTCTGCAGGAAGCCCGCGCAAGTCACGACGGCAAGGATCGTCAACATGACGTCGATGGGGGGCGTTCCGGGCTTATACTGGAAGACGAACGTGAATACGACGAGACCGATGCCGCTGATGACAGCAAGGCCGATGCCGCCGTGCCGGACACCGACAAGTAGGCATGCCAGCAAGACAAGGAACCCAAACAACATCTCCATAAGATATACTCCTTTAACTCCATAATTCCTATCATGGTTGCTCTCACAACCGGTACCCACTCTGAAGGACAATCGTTTATTTTCCTGCATAGTCAATCAAAGTCGCTCTTTCTGCATTCTAACAAATCCTTTGGTATTAGTAAACATGATTGATAATTAAATTTCATAATAATTAACTGCATTTATTGATTGATATATTTACATGATGGATTAGCCATCGTATGAAATTTTCGTGGAATTTGATTCCCTATCAGTATAGCAGTGTGATATAATATGCACGATTCGCTATGGAAACGGAACCTCGATGTAAGCTGTATCCTGACCAAAGAGAACGTTCCATATTACGGTCTGCCGACTGTGCCAAGCCAGTCGGCATCCATCGAATGAGGAGGAAAATTCATGGCAACGATTAACCAGAATTATCAAAAGCTGCCGGGCAGCTATCTTTTCGCGGAAATTGCACGCCGAGTCGCGGCTTATAAAGAAGCCCATCCGGAAGCAGACATCATTCGGCTGGGCATCGGTGATGTCACGCAGCCACTGCCGCAGGTCTGCATCGAGGCAATGCATAAAGCTGTGGATGAAATGGCAAAGGAAGAGACGTTCCACGGCTATGGACCGGAGCAGGGATATCCGTTCCTCATCGAGGCGATCCGCGAGCACAACTACACGAAGCGCGGCATCAAGATCGATTCCGATGAGATTTTCGTCAGCGACGGCTCGAAAAGCGATACCGGCAACATCCAGGAGATTTTCGGCCTCGACAACAAAGTCGCGATCACAGATCCGGTCTATCCGGTCTATCTCGATACGAATGTCATGGCTGGACGCACGGGAGACCTGAAGGAGAACGGCTACTTCGCCGGGGTCACCTATCTTCCGAGCAATGCGGACAATCAGTTCACGCCGGAACTTCCCAAAGAGCATGTCGATATGATTTACCTTTGCTGCCCGAACAATCCGACGGGCACGACGCTTTCGCGGGAAGCGCTCACGAAATGGGTGGCGTATGCCAAGGAAAACGATGCGGTAATCCTCTTTGATGCCGCGTATGCCGCCTACATCACGGAGCCGGATGTGCCGCGTTCGATCTATGAGATCCCGGGAGCAACGGACTGCGCGATCGAGTTCCGTTCCTTCTCAAAGACGGCAGGGTTTACCGGAACGCGCTGCGGGTATACCGTGATCCCGAAGACCGTGACGGGCAAGGCCGCCGATGGGAGCCGCGTCCGCTTCCGCGATCTCTGGAACCGTCGCCATACGACGAAATTCAATGGCACGGCGTACATCGTCCAGCGCGGCGCAGCTGCCATTTACACCGAGGAAGGGCAGGCGCAGGTCAAGGAACTCATTTCCTATTACATGGAAAACGCACGCATCATCCGCGAGGGCCTCAAAGCGGCAGGTCTTACGGCGTATGGCGGCATCAATGCGCCGTATATCTGGCTGAAGACGCCGCATGATATGCCTTCTTGGGATTTCTTTGACAAACTCCTCCAGGAAGTCAATATCGTCGGTACGCCAGGTGCCGGTTTCGGTCCTTGCGGGGAAGGATATTTCCGCCTCACGTCGTTCGGCGATCGCAAGAACACGGAACGCGCCGTCGATCGCATTAAGAACCAGCTGAAGTTCTGATGGCGATGCAGGATTCGGCACAGATGCTGCATGCGCTCTCTCGATTGAAACGACGTGTCGCTGAACTCCATGCGCTCAGGACTTCCATCAATGCGGGCCTTGCGGGCATCCGTGCGGAGAACCTTTCCCAGGCGCTTGCGCAGAAGAAACATCTTCGGCAGCTGAAGGCCTGTTATGAGCGGCTCACAAAAGAGGTCTCCTGCCTGCCACCGCTCGACCAGGCAACCATCCTTGAGCCGGAGTTCGACTATATCACTACGATCGAAAACATCCTCACGACGACGCAGGAACTCAAGCGGCAGGCGGATATCGGCGAAGAAAGCAGAGAAGCACTTCGCGAAGGACTGGTGAAGTTCTACGATAGTCTGCGCGCTGAGCTGGCATCGGCGCAGCAGCGGTAAAAGGGCGAAACAGCATAGGCAGGAAACAGCAACCCCCAGGCGATATCCGCCCGGGGGTTGCCGCGTGTATGTGATATTGGGGATGATGGACATTCGAGACAAGCGGTTGCGGAGCAGCAGTTCTCTGAAGGGATGTCCCGAACATCTATGCTTTATTTATACCAAATCGCGTGCGAAAGCGTGTTATTTCTCTGTAAACTCCCCGTAAAATCTTTGTCGGCTGCCTGGCCGATTTTATGGGGGCTATCGCGTCCCTCTCAGGAGGCGGCTCCTTTTCCGCCCGTTCGTTGACGCTCGTAGGGCAAGGCGGTATAATAATCGTGTATCAGTATCAGTGAAAATGGATGGTGAAAGCATGAAAGTCACGAAGAAAGACCTCGAGAATGTGGCAGTCCTTTCTCGTCTCTCAATCCCTGAGGATGAACAGGACAAATATATCGGACAGATGGATGCGATCCTGACGTATATGGACAACCTCTCTGCCGTCGATACGGAAAACGTCAAGCCGACGACGTATGCCTTGCCGATGGCGAATGTTTTCCGCGAAGATGTCGTGAAACCGTCTCTTGATCGAGAGGCAGCCCTGAGCAACGCACCGCTCAAGGAAAACGGCTACTTCAAAGTGCCGAAAGTGCTGGAAGATTGATCGAGGGAGGAACGATCGTGAGATATTTTGATCAGCCGGCGCATGTCCTCCACGACATGCTCAAGCAGAAGGAAATCAGTGCTGTGGAGCTCACGCAGGATGTGCTCAAGCGCATCGATGAGGTGGAAGGCAGCGTCGGGGCCTATTTGACGTTGACGAAAGAAGCTGCGCTGGAACAGGCGGGCAAAGTGGATGAGAAACTCGCAAAAGGGGAGGAGATTCCTTTCCTCGCGGGCATCCCAGGCGCCATCAAGGACAATATTTGCACGAAAGGCATCAAGACGACGTGCGCTTCCAAGATTCTCGAGCATTTCATCCCGCCGTATGATGCGACGGTCATGACAAAACTGAAAGCAGAATCTCCTGTCTTGCTCGGCAAGACGAATCTCGATGAATTCGCGATGGGGGGATCGACGGAGAATTCCGCCTATCATGTCACGCGGAATCCTTGGAATACGGATGATGTGCCCGGTGGTTCCTCGGGCGGCAGCGCGGCCGCCGTGGCTGCTGGCACGGCGATCTGGGCCCTCGGCTCCGATACCGGCGGATCGATCCGTCAGCCGGCGTCGTTCTGCGGTGTCGTCGGCCTCAAGCCGACGTATGGGCGCGTCTCGCGCTATGGTCTCGTGGCGTATGCCTCCTCCTTGGACCAGATCGGGCCACTGACGCGTGATGTCGCGGATGCAGCGCATCTCCTGAATGTGATTTCCGGCCATGATGACATGGATGCCACTTCCTCTGCGACCGTTGTGCCAGACTTTACGGCATCGCTGCGCGAGGATGTCAAGGGCCTCAAGATTGGCCTGCCGAAAGAGTATTTTACGAAAGGGATGGATCCCGAGGTCGAGCGCGCCGTGCGCGCCGCCATCGAAACGTATCGCTCCCTGGGCGCTGAAGTCATCGAGATTTCCCTTCCGCATACGGAATACGCCATCTCCACCTACTATCTCATCGCACCGGCAGAAGCGGCAACGAACCTGCAGCGCTATGATGGCGTGAGCTACGGCGAACGCGTCGAGGGCAGCGATCTCGTCGAGATGATGACGAATACGCGTACGGAAAAATTCGGGGAAGAGGTCAAGCGCCGTATCATGATCGGCAACTACGCCCTTTCCGCTGGGTATTATGATGCCTATTACCTCAAAGCGCTCAAGGTCCGTACGCTCATCCAGCAGGATTACACCGAGGCCTTTTCTCGCGTTGACGTCATCATGTGCCCGACAGCACCGACGACGGCCTATCCCATCGGTTCCATGATTTCCGATCCCCTGCAGATGTATCTCCAGGATATCTGCACGGTGCCTCTCAACCTCGCAGGACTGCCGGGCATTTCCATCCCCTGCGGCAGGAGCAGCCAGGGGATGCCGATCGGTCTCCAGATCATCGGCAAAGCGCTCGATGAGGAAACCATCCTGCGCGCAGCCTATACGTATGAGCAGAGTCAGGACTATCATAAGGAAATGGCACCATTGGGAGGGAAGCACTGATGAACTACGAAGCCGTCATCGGCCTTGAGATCCACTGCGAATTGAAAACGAAAACGAAGATCTTCTGCGGATGCGCTACAGGGTTCGGTGCCGAGCAGAATACGCATGTCTGCCCGGTGTGCCTGGGGCTTCCGGGTGTCCTGCCGACCATCAACAAGCGCGTGGTAGAGTTCGCCATCAAAGCGGGTCTCGCGACGAACTGCAAGATCAATCAGTACAGCAAGTTCGACCGCAAGAATTATTACTATCCGGATTTGCCGAAAAATTGGCAGACGAGTCAGTACGATTTGCCGATCTGCGTTAACGGTTGGGTCGATATCGACGTGGACGGGGAAAAGAAACGGATCCGCCTTACGCGCATCCATATGGAGGAAGACGCAGGAAAACTCGTCCATTCTGGAACTACGATCAAGGATTCCCTTTCGAGCGATGTCGATTACAACCGCACGGGCGTGCCACTTCTCGAAATCGTTTCGGAACCTGACATGCGCTCTGCTGCTGAGGCACGTGCGTATATGGAAAAGATCAAGGCCATCATGGAATACATCGATGTTTCCAACTGTCGCATGGAGGAAGGCAACCTGCGCGCGGACATCAATGTTTCCCTGCGCCCTGAGGGCAGTGAGACCCTTGGCACGCGGACGGAGATGAAGAACATCAACTCCTTCAAGAACCTCGAAGATGCCATCAATTATGAGATCGAGCGGCAGACAGAGGTACTGGAGGATGGGGGACATGTCGTGCAGGAAACGCGCACGTTCGATCCGGCTCGTGGTATCACGCTTTCCATGCGCAGCAAAGAAAACGCGCACGATTATCGCTACATGCCGGAGCCGGACCTGCCGCCCATTATCACAAGCGATGAGACGATCGAGAAGTATCGGCAGGAACTCCCGGAACTCCCGGACGCACGTCGGGCTCGCCTAGAAAAAGAATACGGGCTTTCGGATTATGATGCGGGCATCATCACGAGCTCGCGTGCGATGGCGGAGTACTTCGACGCCGTCGTGGGCACGGGAGCTGATCCAAAGTTGGCGGCAAACTGGATCATGGGAGACCTCGCGAAGAACTTGAATGAAGAGAACCTCGATATCGCACAGTCTCCTGTCAGCGCCGAGCGTCTGGGCAAGATGATCGGCCTCATCATGAAGGATACGATTTCCGGTAAGATCGCGAAAAAAGTCTTCAAGGAAATGTGGACGAGCCCGGACGATCCGGAGAAGATCGTCAAGGAGAAAGGACTCGTTCAGATCACAGACACGAGCGCGATCGAACCTGCCGTCGATGCAGCGATTGCGTCCAACCCCAAAGCTGTCGCTGAGTACAAAGGCGGCAAGAAGAAAGCTTTGGGCGCGCTCGTCGGCCAGGTCATGAAAGCGACGCGCGGAAAAGCCAACCCGCAGATGGTCAATCAGTTGTTGGCGCAGAAGCTGGCCGAATAAGTGTAGGGTACGATTGGAAAACCTTCCCCGTTGGGGGAAGGTTTTTTACGGATATTTGGAAAACTCTCCCGAAGCAGTCGCAAAGCTCGTTGCATCTTTGCGCACTTTCGTCGGAGAAGATCAATGGAGGCGAACGGTTCGTGAAATATAAAGCAGCGATCTTCGATCTCGATGGCACGCTTGTCGATACGTTGGAAGATCTCGCTAGCAGTGTCAATGAGATGCTGACCTCATACGGATTCCCAACGCATTCTTTAGAAGCGTATCGCTACTATCTTGGCAACGGATCGAAAAAGCTCATCGAGCGCACTTTGCCACAGGAACAGGCGCAGGATGCATCGTTTGTCCTGGAAGCGATGAAGCGCTACCAGGCAATTTATGAACATCATCGCGACCACACGCGCCCCTTCCCTGGCATCCAGCCGATGCTTGATGAACTGAAAGCGAAGGGAATCCCGATGGGCGTTTGTACGAACAAGCATCAACAGGCAGCAGATGAGATCATCGACGGCATGTTTCCTAGCGGCATTTTCACGATCGTGATGGGAGATCGTCCGGGACTTCCCATCAAGCCGGATCCGAAAAAGCCTTTGATGATGGCGGAAGCCTATGGTGTGAATCCCGAAGAGGTCGCTTATTTCGGCGATACGAGCGTCGATATGGATACTGCCGTCAATGCTGGCTTCTTGCCTATCGGCGTCCTTTGGGGATTCCGAACCGAAGAGGAACTTCTCGCACATGGCGCTAAGGTGATCCTTGCCAAGCCGGAAGAGCTTTTCGGAAAAGTGGAATTTGCTGGGGAATGAATCCGTCGAAGTATGGTGTTGCATTTTTGATTGTTGAGTTTCCGAAGAGGTACATCGCCGTGTCGTTTTGCCATTGATGTTGTGGAGTGACAAGGAGTTTATGAAAAAACAAGTTCCCGTAGAAAAAGGAAAATCATATGAGATCGAAATCCATACGCTCGGTACAAGTGGGGAAGGCGTAGGACGGTACGAGAATTTTACGGTCTTCGTGCCCAAGGCCTTGCCGGGCGAGAAGGTCAAAGCCGTCATCACGGAAGTCAAGAAGTCGTACGCGAAAGGGCAGCTGACTGAAATCATCACCAAAAGTGCGGACCGCGTCCAGCCGGTCTGCTCCATTTATGACCGGTGCGGCGGTTGCCAGCTCCAACATCTTTCGTATATGGCGCAGCTCAAGGCGAAGCGCCAGCAGGTGATCGATGCGATTACACGCATCGGCGGGCTGAAGGATATTTTCGTTGCACCGACGCTTGGCGCGGCAAGTCCTTGGAATTATCGGAACAAGATGCAATTCCCCATCGGCTGTGAGCGAGGGAAGACTGTCATCGGCTGTTTCGCACAGGGAAGCCACGAGATCATCGATACACGCGATTGCCATATCCAAAAAGAAGGAAACAACGAGATCGTCAATGCGGTCCGGGAAATCATCACTTCCCTGCATATCCCCGTCTATCATGAGGACAAGCACACGGGCGTGCTCCGTCACGTCGTCGGTCGCGTCGGCGAAAAAGGCGATCTCATGGTTGTCATCGTGACAGCGACCAAGCAGCTTCCACGCGAGAAAGAGTTCGTCAAGGCATTGCGCAAGCGTCTGCCGCAGGTCGTCAGCATCCAGCAGAACATCCAGACCTATCGCAACAATGTCATCATGGGGCGCGAAACGCGGCTCCTTTGGGGACGGCCGACGATCCTCGACCGGATTGGTCGGCTTTCGTTCCATATCTCACCGCGCTCGTTCTTTCAGGTCAATACAGCGCAGGCCGAGGTCCTTTACAGCAAAGCCTTGGAATTCGCCAACCTGAAAGGGGAGGAGACGGTCATTGATGCCTACTGTGGGACGGGAACGATTACGCTTTTCCTCGCGCAGAAAGCACGGGAGGTCTATGGCATTGAGATCGTCAAACCAGCGATCCTCGACGCACAGAAAAATGCCCGAGATAACAACGTGCACAACGCGAACTTCCTTGTCGGCGACGCGACAGAAGTCATGCCGCGGCTTTATCGCCAGGGCGTGCGGGCAGACGTCATCGTCGTTGATCCGCCGCGTGCCGGATGTACAGAAGAGGTACTGAACGTTTTTGCCGAAATGCAGCCGGAACGCATCGTCTACGTCTCCTGCAATCCCGCAAGCTTGGCACGTGACCTGGCAATCCTCGCTGCACTCGGCTATACGTCGAAGAAAATTCAGCCGATCGATATGTTTCCGATGACAAGTCACGTCGAGTGCTGCACGGAACTTGTCAGAGCTGATCTTCTGGAGAAAGAGAAGGCCGAGAAGGCGAAGAAAACAGAAAAATAAAAGCCGCGCCGAGCAGCGCAGCTCCATCCGAAGGAAGAAGGGCAAGGCCGACAAAATGGTCTTGCCCTTCTTTTTGTGTTCAGAAAGTCCAGTAGATGTCGAAGTCACCTGGCGTCCGCTTGACGATGATCTTCTCGATAAGGGAGCCGAGGAGCTCCCGGCGCGTGTCCAGGTCGGCATCGCCGTCGACGGCATCCAGGAACTCGCCCATGAGTTCATGCGCCCGTTCCGGCTCCAGCCGTTCTTCCTCGTCGCGGGCGGCTTTTTTCTCCATGCGGAGCTCTTGCAGGCTGATCTGCAAGGTCGCTTTTTCCTTGTCGAGCGCATCCAGTCGATCGGCAATCTTGTCGATGGACAGGCCGCGCTGGTAGAGATCGAGCAGGCGCGCGGTGTTGGTGTCAATCTCATCCAGTCGGCGCATGATGGCCGCTTCGGCCTCTGCGTTCTTGCGGCGCTTCTGCTCTGCATCGGGACGGCCGGCTACCACAATCGCGTCGAACTCCTGCGGATCGGAGGCGATGCGGCGGATTTCATCGATGATTCTCTGGTCAAGCCTAGCAACCGCATAGCTCGGATTCCTGCAGGTTGGGTCGAGGATCATACGCTTGTTGCTCTTGGCGCGCGAGTGGCACGTGTAGTATGGCCGGTAGGCGCGATGATTCCCACGGCCGGAGTAGTTCCCCTTTGCGATATATCCGGCACCGCAGTTCTCGCAGCAGAGCAGGCCGCCGAGGAGCGTGCGCGGTTTGAACGGGTCAGGCTTTGACGCGGCGATCCGCGCACGGCTGTGCAGGAGCTTCTGCGCCCGGCTGAACGTCACCATATCAATCAATGGCTCATGCTGGCCTTTATAGATGCTGCCCATCCAGACGATGTCACCGACGTACAGGCGGTGCGAGAGGATGGAGCGGACCGTCGTGTCGGCGAGGTCCAGCGCGTACTTCTTGTTGACGATGAGCTTGATGGATGTGATGGGAGTGCCGGCGAGGAACAGGTCGTAGATGTCCCGGACAGCTGCAGCGCGTACAGGATTCGGCACGAGGTGGCCGTCCACGTAGTCGTAGCCGATGGGGATCCAGCCGCCACCCTGCCAGAGTCCTGATTTGGCACGCTCGGTGCGGCCCATGGCCATGCGCTCGCGGATCTGTTCGCGCTCGAGCTGAGCAAAGACTGAGAGGATGCCGATCATCGCACGGCCGAGCGGTGTGGAGGTGTCGAAGTTCTCGGACATCGAGACAAAATCACAGCCATTCGCGAGGAAGATATCCTCGATCATGTGCAGCGTGTCCTTCTGCGACCTCGAGAGGCGGTCGAGTTTGTAGACCAGCACGCAGTCGACGCGCCCCGCCTCCACGTCCTCAATGAGCTGCGAGAGGGCAGGCCGCTGCATATTGGAGCCGGAGAACCCGGCATCGGTGTAGGCATGGAAAATCCCCCAGCACTTGGCCTTGCAGTACGCCTGCAGGCGCTCTGTCTGGGCTTGGATGGAGTAGCCTTCCATGGCCTGCTCCTGCGTGGATACGCGGATGTAGATGGCAGTACGAGATGGCATGGAACCGCCTCCTTTTTAGATTTCACAGCGTCTTGCTGGATGGAGCCATCTTTTTGTTTGCGATTTTGCTGGCATCCGCAAAGTGGTATCACTGCTTAATCTTCTGGATTTCTCGATCAGGATTGGTGAGGTTGTCGGCGCCGGCTGGCTGTTGAGCAGCTTTCTTAGGTTTCGGCTTAGGGAAGACCGTGTTCTTGCCATCGATATGCTCATGAAGGTCTGGTTTTATTGGAGCATGCATCGGATCCAGAATGAAGTCGATTCCTTCTCGGCGCGCGAGCTTTGCGGCAGGAACAAAGTCGCTGTCTCCGGAAATCAGGACAATGGTAGATGCCTGATGCTTATAGGTGACAGATGCGATATCGATGCCGATCCGCATGTCGACGCCTTTCTGATGCGTGTCCAGCCTGTAGTCGTCCTCGACAAGGTCATCCATCGTGATTTTTCTTTGATACAGCTCCTTGATCTTGCTAGATTTTATCGTCCATGCGCAGTTGGTGTTATCCATCGTTCCCAGACGAAGAGCAACCTTCCTCTTCTCTCGCAGGGCTTCATGGAAGGCGAGTCGCCACATGGCCCGCTCCGATTTGCCAAAATCGATGCACTCGCCGGTAACGGGATGATGCATCTTTTTATCTAGTGGAGGACAGTCGTAGAAGAAAATTCGGTATAGGTGGTCAAGTGCATAGTGAAAGTCCATCGTATCTCGTTCGTCTTTCTTTGCCTTTGACAGCTTGTCGCGTTTGACCGTATGCATGGGGTAGATATGCTTCAGCGAATAGGACCACAACTTATTGGCGAGCTGCTGTGGATCCGTCGGGCCAAAGATATGCTGTGCCCGCTTGATGAAGAATGCGCCATCGATGAAGATGGCCGTCTTTTCGTTTTCCATCGTATCCTCCCGGTAAAAATAGACAATAAAAATCCCTTGAGCTCGGCTTGCCCTGCACATATAGGGTAGCTTACTGTCAAGGGATGGACAAACATATGAAATTCGCAAGGCATCCCATCGATGTCTTACAGACATATATTACCATACATCCCTTGCAAATACAATGCCTAGAGACAGTATAAAAAAATTAAAGTTCCATTTTGGTACATTCTCTCCGCTCGTTAATGCGCTTTGTCGCAGCCGCCCCATCCTCGGGACGGCTATTTTTGTTTGGTGAAGTCGACGTGGATCACGTTGCCGTCTTCCGTTTAATGGCGGAGGCGCTCTCCTGGCTGAGCAGGAAGTCGAGGTAGGTGTCCAGCTGGCTGCGGCCGGTGGGGGTGAGCTGGCGGTACTTCTTCAGCGCGGCGGCCTCGGCGGTGGCCAGCGTGGGGGAGGCTGCCGTTTGTGCCGGGGCGTTGCCGAGCAGGTAGTCGACGGTGCAGCCGAAGATGGCTGAGAGCTGCAGCAGGGTTGAGTAGGAGCATTCGCGCTGGCCCTTTTCATAACGATTATAGGTAGGAATGGCAACATCAAGCGCTATCGCGACGTCTGCCTGACTGAGGCCCTTGTTTTTTCTAGCCTCTTTGAAATTCAACAATATAAACACCCCCAGTATAGTAAATATTCTACATTACATAATGTAAATTTACAAACTACGAAAATTACCATATTGACAATTTACCAAAATGGTATTATTATAATAGCAAGACAGCAGAAAGGAGGGAGAGCATGAAAAGGGAATGGCTGGTTAAAGCCCGCAAGGAAAAGGGAATGACGCAAGCGGCGGTGGCTAAAGCTATAGGCGTTGCGGCCGTCACATACAACAGGTATGAAGCGGGGGCACGCACGCCATCGCCCGCCGTTGCGACCGCTATCGGTAGTGCACTAAATATCCCTAGGGAGAAATTTTTTTGGCCTTAAGTTACCAAAATGGTAATTTAACTTAGCTACTAAGAAAGGGAGGATCACCACATGAGAAACAACATGATTGAGCTGGCAACGAGAGCCCACACATTGGACAGCCGTGAAGTGGCCGAAATGGTCGGCAAGAAGCACGCCCACCTTTGCCGCGACATCTCAGGCTACATCGAGGCCATGGGTCAGAATCCAAAATTGGATTCTGATACCTTCTTCATCGAAAGAAGCTACACTGCCGGAACCGGCAAGCAGTACAAGCGCTACGACATCACCAAGCAGGGCTGCGAGATGGTGGCGAACAAGCTGACAGGGAAGAAAGGCATCCTCTTCACCGCCGAGTACGTGAAGCGCTTCAACGAGATGGAGCAGGCGGATGCGGCGGCGGCCGCGCGCGACAGCTACATGATCGAGGATCCCATCGCGAGGGCGCAGGCATGGATCCGTGAGCGCCAGCAGTACAACGACGCCATCACGGAAGTCGAGAAGTCGAAGCAGCTCATCGGCGAGCTGAAGCCGAAGGCCGACTACACCGACCGCATCCTCAACAGCAAGAGCCTCGTGAGCATCACGCAGATCGCGAAAGACTACGGTATGAGCGGTAAGGCCATGAATGGGAAGCTCCACGAACTCGGCATCATCTACAAGCTCGGCGGGCAGTGGCTGCTCTACAGTCGCTATCAGGCCAAGGGGTACACGCATTCCGAGACGGTTGATATTACTCACTCGGATGGCCGCGCCGATGTTGTCATGAATACGAAGTGGACGCAGAAGGGCAGGCTTTTCCTCTACCAGCACCTCAAGAAGCACGGCATCCTGCCGGTCATCGAGCAGAATCAGCAGCCGGCATTGACGATCGTGAGATAAGGAGGGATGAGAGAATGAGCGAACAGACAAAAGAAAAAAGCCCTACCGCAATGGCGGCAGGGGGAAAAAGAGCTTTCCGGCCTCAAGATGTTCAGCGCATAAGAGAGGTGCGCATATCGTCGGAGCTTGATTTTGACGAAGTTAATCATCTTTTGGCAAGTGGATGGAGATTGCTGGAAGTTTATAAGCCGGATAAAGGTAGAGTCTCTTTTATCCTGGCAACGACAAAGCCACTACAGCAGTTAATCAGATGATTCTTCACGGCCCAGAACGTAATAAGCACGTTCTAGCGGATAAGGGCCACCGTAATTATCGGCTTTGTAAACTTCAAGCAGAACCCAGCCGTTTTTTAACATCTTTTACGGTTTCCACATCATGAGTTTCTGTAACTTGTTTGATTTTATGAAGTTCCATCGTTATCACCTCCATTATAGGAGGTTCGACATGAGGCAGGGACTTCCTGCCGAGAAAGGTATGGAGGGATGAGACATGACGGAGCGCTACCAATTCCATTTCCGCCACATCCTCAAGGACGGAACCGTCCTCAAGGAGGGCGAGAAGCTGCCGGTCACACCGGCGAGCCAGGCGGCCTTTGCAAAGGTTGCACGCATCCTCATCGAGGCGCGCAAGAAGAAGCAGGAGCAGAACCCTGTTGCTTGGCTCCAAGGAGGCTCAGGAGCATGACATTCAGAGAGCGCGTCGCGAGGCGGCGCAAGGAGCAGACCCGCAACCTAAAAAAAGCCGCGATATGCGCGGCGTTGGTCGGAATCGCGGCCATCTCCATCGGGCTGACAAGCCGCCCGGCGCCAGACACAAACCTCGTCGAGATCACCTACACAGTGCAGCCGGGCGACACTTGGTGGAGCATCGTCGAGCGTTTCCGGGAGATGGATGCAGATGACCGGTACATCTTCGACTACAAGCACGAGATGGAGCAGCTCAACAAGGGTGCCGACCTCGGCACCCTGACGCCGGGGCAAACCCTGCGCATCCAGTACCGGGCGAAAAATTGACACGCAAAAAGGCTCTCCCAGGGACCAACTGGAAGAGCCACACCATGAAGATTTCCCCAGAAGCGGGGACAACCAAACTCATTATACCAAAACGAGAGGAGAAACACCATGAAGATTTTACACTTGCGGCTCGAGAACTTCCGCGGCATCCGCGAACTCGACATCGACTTCAACGGCAAGAACGCCGACGTCTTCGGAGCGAACGGCACGGGCAAGACGACGATCGCGAACGCCGTCACATGGCTGTTCTGCGACGCTCCGGCGACCGAGGAGAAGGATTTCAGCCCCAAGACGGCCGGCGCGCATGACCTGCACCACAAGGCCGAGATGACGGTCGAGAAGGAC
>CACWQW010000006.1 GCA_902763085.1 Dongibacter bovis | reverse complement strand
TTTGAGGAGGCGCAGCACGTGGTCGGCGCCCTGGGAGAAGCCTGCGATGATGAGGGGACGCCCGTCATTGTAATGTTCCATATAATATTGGAAGGCATCCTCGACGTCCTCATGCGCGTCGCGCAGGCACTCCTCGCGGAAGTCCTCGCCGAACGAGTAGACCTCGAACCCCGCCTGACGGTAGTAGGGCGCGAAGAAGCGGCTGTTTCGGTCGTAGATGCCTTTCTCCATGCGGATGACCTTGGCGAGTGCCGTCTTCTCCTTCTGGTTGGAGAGATCGAGGAAGTAGGGCTCGTAGCGGCCGAGGCAGGCGGTCGGGCTGATGAAGAAGACGTCGGCGGGCGGATTCTCCGCCTCGGCACCCGTGGTATCTGCGAGGAAGGCCCAGTTCTCCGCGCGGCTGTAGTCGACGGCTTTGCGCGGTGCTTCATGAAATAAGCCCTTTACAGTATTGATGATTGTTTTAATGGGATTCATTAAGAAAATACGTTCCATTGGACTCACTCCATTCTATTTGATTTCTTGATTACTATTATTCGACACGATGTTCATCGTTCCTGCTTTTTTGTGCGTAAAATATGGAGTTTTGATTGTGCACGGTGAACAAAGTTTGCAGTCGATGATTGTGACGCGTGCCGTTGTCCCCTGTGGGGGCCGGTGCTAAAATGACATTGTAAACAAAAGAAAACAGCAAGTCAAGAGCAAGGGCGCTTATATCCGACGAGGGTATGAGCGCTTTTTGTGCATGAGGTACAGTCTTATCAGAAGGGAGCTGGCGAGCATGGCAGAGCCGGGACGCATGTATATCGATGGTGCGTGGGTGCCGTCAAAGTCCGGCGTGACGCGGGACATCATCAACCCCGCCGACCAGTCGGTGATCGGAACAGTCTACGAGGGAGCGAAGGAAGATGTCGATGCAGCTGTCAAGGCGGCGCGTGAGGCATTCGACCATTCCTCCTGGCGCGAGATGAAAGCAGGGGAGAGGGCAGCACTCCTCTTCGCGCTCGCCGATGCGCTCGAAGCTGAGGCAAAGGACTTCGCCCACCTCGAGGTGCTCGACAGCGGCAAGCCGCTCAGAGAGGCAGAGTGCGATGTGAGCGACGCGGCGAACTGCCTGCGCTACTACGCAGGCCTCGCGACGAAGCCCTACGGCGTCACCTACGATGTGCCGGAGGACATGCAGGCGCTCACGGTGCGCGAGCCGATCGGCGTCTGCGCGCAGATCGTTCCCTGGAACTATCCGCTGCTCATGGCGATGTGGAAGATGGCGCCGGCGCTCGCCGCCGGGAACACGGTCGTCTTCAAGCCGGCGGAGATCACGCCGCTTTCGACGATCAAGTTCTTCGGACTCATGGAGAAGGTCGGCATCCCCAAGGGCGTGGCGAACCTCGTGCTCGGTGCGGGCGCGACGGTCGGCGCGGCGCTCAGCGAGCACCCGGATGTCGATAAGATCGCGTTC
Source organism: Dongibacter bovis (assembly GCA_902763085.1). Lineage (GTDB taxonomy): Bacteria > Bacillota > Negativicutes > Selenomonadales > Selenomonadaceae > Selenomonas_C. The sequence goes on along the minus strand of CACWQW010000006.1, from coordinate 39,063 downwards.
ACGGGCGGTACGGTGACGGGCAAGAAGATCCTCGCCGCGTCTGTCGGCAACCTCAAGCGCGTCTCTTTGGAGCTTGGCGGCAAGTCGCCGAACATCGTCTTCGCCGATGCGGATTTCGAGACGGCCGTCGATTTCGCGCTCTTCGCGATCTTCGCCGGACAGGGGCAGATCTGCGCGGCGGGATCCCGCCTCTTGCTCGAGGAGAGCATCGCGGACAAATTCATCGCCCGCCTCGTCGAACGTGCGAAGAAGATCAAAGTCGGGCCGGGGCTCATGCCCGGCGTCGAGATGGGGCCGCTCGTCTCGGAGCGCCAGATGGAGAAAATCCTCCACTACATCGACCTCGGCGTGCAGGAGGGCGCGACGCTCGCCTGCGGCGGTCATCGCATGACGGAGGGAGATCTCGCAAAAGGATTCTTCGTCGAGCCGACGATCTTCACGGATACGACGGAGGACATGAGCATCGTCAAGGATAAGATTTTCGGTCCGGTGCTCGCGGTGCAGGTCTTCAAGGACGAGGCAGATGCGATTCGCATGGCGAACAATACGCGCTACGGCCTCGCCGGTGCCTGTTTCACGCAGGATGGTGCGAAGGCGATGCGCGTGATCAAGGCGCTGCGGGCAGGCATCACCTGGATCAACGGCTATCATTCCACGTACAACGAAGCGCCGTGGGGCGGCTACAAGGAGAGCGGCAACGGCGGCCGCGAGCTCGGCACCTACGGCTATGAGGAATACACGGAGGTCAAGCAGATCAACGTGAACTTGAACGTTGCGCCCATCGGCTGGTTCGAGGGCTGACGATATCAGATGGGGCGGGCCACCCCATCGGGGAGGTGAGGCCGATGCAGTAAATTAATTTTTGGCAATCATTCGAACTGTATGTCATAGAGAGTAGGAGGAGGAGTGTAGAATGAGCAAAATAGATTTCAGCAAGTTTCACTACGGCAATGTCGCCGACCACATCGAGGAACTCGAGGACATCGTCGGCAAGGAAAACGTCATGACGGGCATGCATGACCGCGCCATTCGAGCAGCGTCCTGCGCGCCGTTCCCCATGCAGCGCTGGGAGGATCACATCCCCGACGTCGTCGTCCTGCCGGGCGACACGGATGAGGTCTCCGAAGTCATGAAACTTGCGAACAAGTACCGTCTGCCGGTCGTCCCCCGCGGCGCTGGCTGCGGCCTCGCCGACGGCGCGTTCCCGCTCAACAAGGGCATTTGCCTCGATATGAAGCGCATGGCGGAGATCCTCGAGGTCGACGACATCAACCGCACGGTCACGGTGCAGCCGGGCGTCAATATGCAGGAGCTCAACAAAGTCCTCGCGAAAGTCGGCATGTATTATCCGGATGATCCCGCCTCCTACGGCACGGCTGTCATCGGCGGCCGCATCGGCACGAACGGTTGGAGCGTTGCGGGCGCCGGCTCCGGTCATCCGGCGAACCTCGTCTGCAGCATGGAGGTCGTGCTCCCAGACGGCCAGATCGTCCGCGTCGGCAAGGGCGGCTCGAAGAAATGCCGCAACTCGTCGGCAGGCTACCGCATGCTCGAGCTCTTCTTCGGCCATCAGGGCACGCTCGGTGTCGTGACGGAGGCCGTCCTCGACTGCGCGCCGAAGCCGGAGGTTGAGTTCCCGTCCTATTTCGGCTTCAGCAGCTACGATGCCGCCTACAAGGCCCTCTTCCAGCTGGGCATCTCCGGCATCAAGTCCGTCGTCAACTACATCATGTTTGACGACGAGAAGATCGATTTCCTGCGCCGCGATGACGATGCGTTCATCCCCCTGCCGGAGACGGTCAAATGCGTCGTCATGGCGACGTTCGCCGGCACGGAAGGCGAAGTCCTCGCGGCGCGCAAGAAGTCCCTTTCCATCATGAAGGCCGCGGGCGGCCACTACCTCGGCGAGGAGCAGGCCTGGGGCGACTGGGCGACCCGCCACGACCGCTATCATCTCGCCGTGCACTGCCGCAACAAGGCAGGGCAGGTCGTCACGATGTCGTGGCACTGCGAGGATAACTGCATGATCCACAGCGAACTCCCGGAGTTCACGCACGGCCTGCACAAGATCGTCAAGAAGTACGTCGAGAAATACGACGGCATCTTCGATGACGCCGGCTGCTTCATCTACACGGGCGGCCCGTACCGTACCTGGGGCGACTATCTCGCCGAGGTCGATGTCTTCATCAATGAGCTCGCGATGACGCCGGAGCTCTGGGAGCGTTGGCTCGACATGAAGCGCGAGATCGCAGAACTCGCCGTCGAGCTCGGCGGCTCCATCTCCATCTGCCACGGCGCCTGCCGCGAGGGCGATATCGATGTCCTCATCGACAAGGAACTCGCAGACGGTCAGTTCGATCTCATGAAGCGGATCAAGAAGATGTTCGATCCGAACAACATCATGAACCCCGGGAAGTACAACCTGCATCTTGCCTACTGAGATGATTTGCATGATAGAAAGGGAGGGCTGGAAATGGAAATACTCAGCTATAAGGATTTTTACGAGGAGCCGGTCAAGAAAGATGCGCCCGTCTCGGAGGAACTAACGAAGGACTGCTATAACGTCTTCGCCTGCCGCCATAAGTTCTGCCGCGAATGGTGTCCTGACTACGTCGAGGAGCGCAACGAGTCCTATACGTCCTACGGCGTGCACACGTCGACGCTCGCGCTTGCGTGCGGCAACGCAAGTCTCCCCGAGATGAAGAACGAGTTCATTCACTGCCTCGAGTGCGGCCAGTGCGAGCTCAAGTGCCCGAACACGATGTTCGGCGGCGATTTCTACCACTATGCGACGACGACCGTCGATCTCGTGCGCAAGATGCGCCGCGATCTCCACGCGCAGGGCATCGACTACGACGGGTTCGACGAGGTGCAGCAGGTCATCGATGAGCACCTCGCGCACGATGCAGGTCCCGATGAGGAGCTCACGAGCTGGGCTGCTGGCCTCGACCTGCCGCTTGCCGGCGAGACGATGATGTTCGTCGATTACTACAATGCGTTCCAGACGCGCGAAGTGCCGATCGCCGCGGCGAAGATCCTCAAGGCAGCCGGAGTGGAATTCGGCATCCTCAAGCATCCGCACGTCACGACGGGCGAGCTCTACGAGACGGATGAGGACAAATGGGTTGAGGCGGCAAAGAAGAACGTTGCCGACCTCAAAGCCGCCGGTGCCAAGACGGTCATCCTCGTCAACCCGCATGAGTACTCCTACTTCATCAAGGAGTATCCGCGCTACTGCGGCACGCTGCCGTTCGAGGTTGTCTACATCACGGACTACGTCAACGACCTCATCAAGGCGGATAAGATCGCGTTCGTGAAGCCGTACAATAAGAATGTCACGTACCATGATCCGTGCAGCCTCAACAAGCTCTGCGGCAACTACCAGGCGCCGCGCGAGATCATCGCGGCCCTGCCTGGCACGCACGCTGATGTCGAGAAGCCGATCCTCCAGTGGAAGTACTGCTGCGGCAACGGCGTCTCCGGCGCGTTCCGCAAGGCGCTGCCGGATGTCGCCTACAAGATCGGCGTGCGCCGCCTGCGCCACGCGAACGATGTCGGCGCCGAGGTGCTGCTGCTCGCGTGCCCGCACTGCAAGGACATGTTCGCCGAGACGAAGACGAAGTCCGGCATCAACATCGAGCCGGTGCACATCCTGGAAGTCGTCGCTTACTGCATGGGAATTGAGGTGTGAGAAATGGCTGAGAAGGTTGTAAAGAAAGACGGTTACTACGAAGTCGAGCCTTGGCGGATGACGGAGTATCTCCATCAGCACACGGTCAATGACGAGGCGATCAAGAAGATGCATCAGGACCGCATGCTCTATCTCACGTGGATGCACGAGCAGGAAGCCTGCCGCTGCCTGCCGGGCTACACGAAAGATGAGCTCGAGAGCTGAGGAAGTCTTGGGAGCGGCTGGAAGGTTGCCGCTTTCGCAGGGAATGCCGGGAGATGCAGAGATGAGGAATACATCTTCCGGCATTCCTGTATTTCAAGGAGGTGTCAGGCATGCACATTGTCGTTTGCGTGAAGCATGTCGTGGACAGCACGGAGATCCATGTCGATAAGAAGACGAACGAGCTCGTGCTGCGCGGCCTGTCAACGAAGATCAACGATTACGATAAGAACGCCGTCGAAGAGGCGGTGAAGCTCAAGAAGGAGCTCGGGGCGACGGTCTCGCTCATCTCCATCGGCCCGCGCGATGCCGTGAAGACGCTCAAGGAAGCAGTCGCGATGGGCGCTGACCAGGCGTATCTCCTGCAGGTCTCTCCGCGGCAGCAGCTCGATACGGCGCAGGTCTCGCTGATTCTCTCCAAGATGGTGGAGAAGCTGGAGCCTGTCGACCTCATCCTCTGCGGCGAGGTCTCTGAGGACGGCTACAACAGCCAGACGGGCGCTCGCCTCGCGGCGCGCCTCGGCCTGCCGGAGGTCAGCTACGTTACGTCGCTCACGGCGGCCGAGGGGAGCTTTGAGGCCGTGAGCACGCTCGAGGACACAGCGGAGACGGTCAAGGGGGCGACGCCCGCTCTGCTCACGGTGAGCAGCGCCATCAACGTGCCGCGCCTGCCAACCGCCATCCAGATCATGAAGGTGCGCTCCGACCGCATCAAGCAGTGGAAGCTCAAGGACCTCGGTCTCGAGGACAGCGCGCTCGAGACGCCGTCCGTCACGATGCTCGGCTATGAGATCCCCGAGCAGGAGCGCAAGAACATCATGATCGAGGGTACACCTGCCGAAGCGGCGAAGACGCTCGTGAAGTATCTTGAGGAAGAGAAGGTGATGAACTGATGGGCGCATATAAAGTATTGATCTACGCGGCAGCAGAAGAGACGGCAGGCCGTCTCGCTGCGCTCGCAGCTCCCCTCGCCGAGGGCAGCATCGTTTACCTCAAGGCGGGGAGTGCGTTCCCGGAGCAGGAGGCGGAGGCAGTGAAAGCGGCGGCTGCCGCGGCCGGTGCTACGGTGCTCATCGCTCCCGCCTCGCGGAAGGGAAATGAGGTCATGGCGCGCGCGTCGCAGCTCCTCGACACGGGCTGCGTCACCGAGGCGCTCTCGCTCGCTGCTGCGGACGGCAAGCTCACGGCGAAGCGCGCCATCTACGGCGGCATCGCCGTGGGGAATTTCGCCTTCGAGACGGAGACGGCCGTGCTCACGGTCGCGCTCTCCGCGCTCGCTGGCGTCGAGACCGCCGGGGCGTATGAGGCGGCGGCTTCCCCAGCAGCGGCTCCCCCGCCCGCGAAGGAGCTCGTCAAGACGGAGCCGCTCGCAAAGACCGTCGATCTCACGAAGGCAAAGCGCATCGTCTCGTTCGGGCGCGGCGTCGCCAAGAAGGAAGACATCAGCGCCGTCGAGGCGCTTGCCGCGAAGCTCGGCGCGGAGATTGGCTGCTCGCGGCCCATCGCCGAAGAGCTCAAGTGGCTGCCGCAGGAACATCAGGTCGGCATCACGGGCGCGCTCGTCAAGCCGGATCTCTACATCGCGCTCGGCATTTCTGGCGCGATTCAGCACTTCGCCGGCATGAAGGATTCCAAGATCATCGTGGCGGTAAACAACAATAAGAAGGCGCCGATTTTCCAATTCGCGGACTACGGCATCGTCGGCGACCTCTATGAGGTCCTGCCGGCGCTCGAGGAAGCCATCGGCGGCTGAAAGGAACTAGGAGGGCGGTGAGCAGAATGGATGCAGTAAGGGAATTTTTGCCATTTATGCCAAAGGCCGCGGGCGCAGTCATTTATCCGCTGTCGCTCGTCTTCCTCGGCGTGATGGCCTACGGATTTTATCGGCGCTTCCTGCGCTACGGCATCCGCCCGCAGGCGGCGCTTGCCGAGCTCGTGGCGGATGCGAAGGAGACGGGCGTGGCGCGCCTCAGGAACGTGGTGTCCCTGGGGCTCCTGCACAAGAAGATCACGCGCCGTCCCTTTGCGGGGGCGTTTCACTGGTTCATCTACGGAGGCATGCTCCTCCTTACGCTCGGTACGATGACCGTGGCGCTCCAGCAGGACCTCCTCTCGCATATCGGTGTGACGGTCCTCAAAAACGGCACCTACTTCTTCTTCGAATTCGCACTCGATACGGCGGCGCTCTTCTTCGTGGCGGGCTGCCTCATGGCGCTCGGACGCCGGTTGCTCGCGAAGCCTGACTCCCTCGAGAACACGCGCGACGCGGTTCCCGTGCTGCTCCTGCTCCTGTTCCTCGGCGTGAGCGGCCTCCTGCTCGAGGGCATGCGCCTCGCGGCGCATCCCGTCGCCTGGGGCGGCTACTCCTATGTCGGCAGCATCTTTGCGGCATTCGTGCCGGCGGCTGCCGTGCCGTCTGCCTATCCGGTGCTCTGGTGGGTGCATCTCTTCGCGGCGCTCACGATGCTCGCCATCGTGCCGTTTACGAAGCTCTTCCACATCGTCGCGATCCCCGTGCATCTCTTTCTCGAAACGATTGGCGTGCCGAAGGCGAAGCTCTCCATGCCTTTTAACCTCATGGAGATGGCGGAGGACGATGACGCCGAGCCGCAGATGGGCATCGCGACAGTGAAAGACCTTGACTGGAAGCGCTGCCTCGAGCTCGACGCCTGCATCAACTGTGGACGCTGTGAGCGCGTCTGCCCCGCGCACGTCGCTGGACGTGAGCTCTCGCCGCGCCTGCTCGTGCAGGGACTCAAGAAGACGCTCCAGGCGCCGCCGGTGTCCCTCGGCATGAAAAGGGCGGAGGCAAGTGATCTCGTTCTCGATGAGGACAGCGTCGAGGAAGGAGAGGGCGCCGACGTCTTCACGGATGGCGTAATCACGGAGAATGCCGCCTGGTCCTGCCTGAACTGCGGTGCCTGCATGGAGGAGTGTCCTGCCTCCATCCATCATGTCGAGTACACGCTCGATCTCAGGCGCCATCTCTTCTCCAAGGGAGAGATCATGGACAAGCAGGCAGCGTTGCTCTCTGCGGTCGAACGCAATGGCAATCCCTACGCCATGCCGTCCTATGAGCGCATGGAGTGGCTGCTCGATGATGGGATTCCCGACATCGAGGACAATCCAGATGCTGACTATATCTTCTGGGTCGGCTGCGCGGGTGCCTATGGTCAGCGCAACCAGGAAGTCACGCGCGCCATCATCCGCGTGCTTCAGGCAGCTGGCGTGAACTTCGCCATCCTCGCGGAGGAGAAATGCTGCGGCGAGGTCGTCAAGCGCCTCGGCGAGGAAGGCAGGTTCCAGCTGCTTGCGATGGAGAATGTCCAGTATCTTGAGCCGTATGCGGACAAGACGTTCCTCACGGCGTGCCCGCATTGCTACAACACGCTCTTGCACGAGTACAAGGATTTCGGCCTTGATCTCAAGGTTATCCACCACACGGAGCTCTTCGCGCAGCTCATGAAAGAGGGGAAGCTGGCGCTCAATGCCCATGACGCGAAACTCGCGCACATCGCCTATCACGATCCCTGTAATCTCGGCAGGATGAACGGTATCTACGACGCGCCGCGCACCGTCATCCAGGACGTGCCGGGCGCCGCGCTTGTCGAGCCGGAGAAATGCCGGGATATGAGCTTCTGCTGCGGTGCAGGCGGCGGCAACGCCTGGTTCAATGTGCCGGAGAAGGAGAAAATCAGCTCCTTGCGCCTGCGTGAGATCTGCGAGAGTGCGCACCCCGATGTGCTTGCCGTCGCTTGCCCGTACTGCCTCGCGATGTTTGATGACGCCGTGAAAACGGAAGGCATGGAGAAAGAGCTTGCCGTCAAAGACATCGCCGAGCTGATCGCTGATTGCCTTTCTGCCGATAAAACAGAGGAAAGTGATGGAGAAATGTTAACAGCGTCCTCTTGATAAATACACATATTGTTTATCGTACACAATCATCGCCCTGTTTTTTGTTCAATCGGCTCATTGTTGTATGAAAGAAGCTGTGCTATACTTCATTCATACGATAGAGATGAGGCGATGAGGCCTCCATGGACCCGTTGGTCCATGGAGGTCTTTTGTTTTCTCAAGAACTTCGTATCGCATTTATTTTTCTTTTGGGATTGGAGGGCTTTATCATGAGTGATCTACTACTTCGTCCACCGGTGGGGAGCGAATCCGTGGGTTCTCCCGCTGGCGCGCCTGCTGTGGAATCAACGATTCATGGTCATGTCAACACACTGAAGCGGTCGCTTTCCTGGATCGATGTCTTCTTCATCGCCAGCGGCGTTCCCGCGCTCGTGCTGTTTTCCGTCGGAGCCCTCGCTGACCAGGTTGGTACGCCGGCTTGCCTCATCTGGGCGCTCTCTGTGACGATGGGATTCTTCCAGGCGTTCACGTACGCCGAGATCTCCGGCCTCTTCCCGAATAAGTCGGGCGGCGCCTCCGTCTACGGCTCTATCGGCTGGCTGCCGTACAGCAAGTTCATTGCGCCGCTCTCCGTCTGGTGCAACTGGATCGCCTGGACGCCGATCCTCGCGATCGGCACGGGGCTCATGGCAGGCTACCTGCTCACGAGCATCTTCCCCGCGGACTCCGCCGTCATGACGTGGCAGTATACGATCGCCGACCTCAGTTGGGCGATCGACGGGCTGACGCTCCGCTTGAACTCGACGTTCTTCCTCGGTGCGTTCATCCTCATCAGCATCTTCACCGCGCAGTATTTCGGCATTTCAAAGGCCGCGAAGATCACGATGATCCTCTCGATGGCAGGTCTCCTGCCGCTCCTGCTCTGCTCGGTCGGTCCGCTGCTTGCCGGCGACGTCGATATGGCGAACTTCCAGCCGTTCGTACCACTGAACGGCGCCTGGGACTTTGAGGGGCTGGGGATCTTTCTCAGCGGTATGTACGTTGCCGCCTGGTCCACCTACGCATTCGAGACCTGCGTCTGCTATACGAGCGAGTTCAAGCATCCGAAGACCGACGTCATCAAGTCGCTCGTCTTCTCCGGCATGCTCTGCATCCTCATGTTCTCCATCGTGCCGTTCGTCTTCGAGGGCTCCCTCGGACTCGATGGCCTGCGCGCACCGGAGATCGTCAGCGGCTCCGGCGTGGCACGGGCTCTCGGCGGCCTCCTGCACGGCGGCTCGACGCTCACGAACTTCATCGTCATCATGCTGCTGCTCTCCATCGCGCTCGCCGTCATGACGTCGATGGCAGGCTCGTCTCGTACGCTCTATCAGGCGAGCGTCGACGGCTGGCTGCCGCGCTACCTCACGAAGGTCAACAAGCACGGCTCGCCGATCTACGCCATGCTCACGGATCTCTCGTTCAATCTCATCCTGCTCATGATGTCTGACTATATGGTCGTGCTTCTCGCCTCGAACTGCGGCTACATCCTCTTCAACTGGCTGAATCTCCAGTCCGGCTGGATCCACCGCATCGACCGTGCGGTGGTGACGCGTCCGTTCCGCGCTCCGACCGTGCTCCTCGGGTTCAACGTGCTCCTGAGCTTCTGCAATCTCGCGTTCCTCGGCGTTGCCGCAGCGAAGATCAGCACGACGAACATCGTGATCGGCCTCATCATCTGCGCGATGATCCTGCCGGTATTCTTCTTCCGCCACTACATCCAGGACAAGGGCGTCTTCCCAGCGAGCACGCTCGAGGCGGAGGAGAGCGGCGCCGCCATGAAGAAATGCGGCCTGCTGCCGTATTTCGCCATCCTCTGTGGCGTTTGCACGGTGCTTGGCTTCTATCATCTGTTCAGCTGACAGACGGGATATTCATAGGCACAGATGCGCTTCCTCCAAAGGGCGGGAAGGGCTGCGCCTCCCGTTTCGCGCAGGCCGCCAGGCAGATCCTTAGTAGGAGGAGGGGAGCCCCATGTCTCTGCAGATCCAGAAAATCTATCAGGATACGGCGAAAACGTATCAGATTCATAAACTCACCGGCGCGTCTAGCCTCACGCGGGAATGCTCGTGGGTGCAGCTCTGCGAGGATATCGATACCGTGAAATTCCTGCGCGGCGGCGAGCTCGTCATCACGACGGGACTCATGAGCGAGCGCAAGGAGGGGTGGCTGCACGACTTCATCGAGCAGCTCGTGCGCTATCGGGCGAGCGGACTCATCCTCAACGTCGGAAAATACCTCTCGGAGCAGGACATCTCCGAGGCGGTGCTCACCTACTGCACGGCGCAGGATTTCGCGCTCTTCACGATCCCCTGGCACATCCGCTTTGCGGATATCGTGCAGGATTACGGCAAGCGCCTGCTGCTCGCGCAGCAGAACCAGCTCAATTTCGAGACGCTCGTGCGCGGCGTCATCTCGTCGAGCTGTCAGAAGGATGACTACCTGCAGGCGCTGAGCGGCGGGATGTATCCGCACACCGCATTTCGCCTCCGGCTCTACGAGATCCGGCGTGAGAGCATCCACGAGAATGAGAAGCAAGCGATCGTGGCAAACTGGAAGCGCGTGCTCAATCACCTGCGCCGCCCGTATCTCCTCTTTTTCCAGCAGAACTACCTGCTGCTCATCCTCTTCCATAAGGATCCGGAGGAGAAGATCTCCCTCTCAGGGAAGATGATGCAGTCGCTGCCGAAGGAGGCGCTGCCGCAGTTCTGCGGCGAGAGTCAGGTGCACATGGAGTACGCGGGCCTCACGGAGGCGTACCAGCAGGCGGAGGCGGCGCTCGAGGTCGCGCGCCTCACGGAGAAGCTGGTCATGCAGTTCGACGACATCGGCGTCTACAGCGTCTTCTTCGCGCTCAAGGACACGCGCATCCTGCGCAAGCTCTACGAGTCGATGCTCGTGCCGCTCCTCCGCTACGATGAGCAGCACAACGCGCAGCTCGCACCGACGCTGCGCTACTACCTGTTCCACATGAACAGCCTGCAGGAGACGGCGCGCGCGATGTACGCGCATCGAAACACCGTGAGTTACCGCATCAACAAGATCAAGGAGATCACGGGCGCCGATTTCGACGATGCCGTCGTTTGCTTCGACTATATGCTTGCCTATTACGTCGGCGACTATTTCAAGATGAAGGACATCGTCGAGACCCCGAAGACTTGAAGATGAATCGATGTCTTTCTTACGAGGCTGCCTGCGGTCTTCCTGATGGTATACTTGTATACATCGGGCGACGTGCTTGACAGTCTTCATTTTGTGCAATATAATGACCACATCAGCAAATGAGAGGCAATGGAGCCTGCACAGTCGTGGTACCGGACTGCGCAGGCTTTCTGTGTTCTCGGCTGATGGATGATTTCATAAGCGGGACAACGGCGTCTCACCATGACAGGGCAGCTACCCCTCAAGGGCTGCTCTCTCTGGGGGACGCCTTTTTCGCGTGCGCGCTCTAGGGCGCGCGGGGAATTTCGCAGGTCCTGCGGATGTTCCGCTTCCCCCGCATTCATCGTTCTTCAATATATTGCACGAAAGGATTGATTCCTATGATCGATACGGGCGATACGGCCTGGGTCCTCATCAGCGCGGCCCTGGTTTTCCTCATGACACCTGGGCTTGGTTTCTTTTACGGCGGCATGGTGCGGAGCAAGAACGTGCTCACGACCATCATGCAGAGCTTCTTCATCGTCGCGATGATCTCCGTCGAGTGGCTGATCCTCGGCTACACGATGACGTTCGGCGCGGACGTCGGCGGCTTCATCGGCAGCCTCGAGAAATTCGGCCTCGCGAACGTCGGCATGAACGTCCTCGAGAACGGCACGATCCCCGAGCTCGCGTTCGTCGCGTTCCAGTGCATGTTCGCCGTCATCACGCCGGCGCTCATCACGGGCGCGTTCGCTGAGCGCATGAAGTTCCGCGCGTTCACGCTTTTCATCCTGCTCTGGGCGATTTTCATCTACAACCCGATGGCACACTGGGTCTGGGGCGGCGGCTTCCTCGCGCAGCTCGGTGCGCTCGACTTCGCGGGCGGCCTCGTCATCCACATCCTCTCGGGCGTCTCCGGTCTCACGCTCTGCATCCTGCTCGGCAAGCGCCGCGGCTACGGCAAGACGGCGATGCTGCCGCACAACCTGCCGATGACGGTGCTTGGTGCGGCGCTGCTCTGGTTCGGCTGGTTCGGCTTCAATGCCGGTTCGGCGCTCGGCGCGAACGCGCTCGCGGCAAACGCGTTCATCGCGTCGCAGGGCGCGGCGGCTGCTGCGACGGTCAGCTGGGTGCTCCTCGAGTGGGTGCGCAGCGGCAAGCCGACGGTGCTCGGTGCCGCGTCCGGCTGCATCGCGGGTCTCGTCGCCATCACGCCGGCAGCGGGCTTCGTCGCCCCGATGCCCGCAATCTTCATCGGCTTCGTCGGAGGTGCCGTTTGCTACGGCGCAGTTGCGGTGCTCAAGGAGAAGATGGGCTACGATGACTCGCTCGACGCCTTCGGCGTGCACGGCCTCGGGGGCACCTGGGGCTCCATCGCGACGGGCCTCTTCGCGACGACGTCCGTGAACCCCGCTGGTGCCGACGGCCTCTTCTACGGCGACAGCCATCTGCTCATGGCGCAGGTCATCTCGACGATCGTCGCTTATGCGCTCGCGATTGCCGGCAGCTTCGTCCTCTACAAGATCGTCAACGCCATCACGCCGATGCGTGCGGACGATGCGGAGGAGACGGCAGGTCTCGACATCGTCGAGCACGGCGAGCATGGCTACACGGGCGAGACGTTCTCTGCGAGCCCGATGCTGAGTTCTTTCCTCGGCGACGCGGCAGAGTCTTCGTCCTTCTCCAGCACGATGCTGGAAACTCCGGGAAAGTGAGGCGGCATCGATGAAAATCACGAAAGTTGAAATCATAACGCGCACGAGCAAGCTCGAAGATCTCAAGGAGGCGCTCAACGCCATCGGCGTCCTTGGCATGACGGTCAGCCAGGTCTACGGCTGCGGCTTGCAGAAGGGTCACAAGGAGATTTACCGCGGACAGGAGTACGAGGTCAATCTCGTGCCGAAGATCAAGGTCGAGACGGTCATCTGCGAGATTCCCGTCGAGCGCGTGCTTGAGGTTGCGGAGAAAGTCCTGAAGACGGGCAAGGTCGGAGACGGCAAGATCTTCGTCTACGAGCTCAGCGATGCCGTGCGCATCCGCACGGGCGACCGCGGCGAAGACGCGATCAAGGACGAGAAGTAAGCGCGTCCGGACGTGCGCTCGCAGAGAGCGAGGCGCGCACCCAAGCGCAAAGGAAATCCATAGCAGTGCTCTATCCCCACCCATCGGGTTCTCATCGATGGGTGGGGATTCTTTGATTGAAATGTGAACGTAGTTCATAATATATTCATTGACAATCGTTCTCACTCATGCTAGAATAACATCCATCAAATGAGAATTGATATCAGATGTAAGGAGGAGCGTCGATGGAATTGCAAGCATATCTGGCTGGATTGCCGGAGGGAAAGAGGGAGGCGCTGCTCGGCAGGGAGACGGTCGATCCGCTGCATGCGGCTTTTGCGAAGAAGCGCGTCGTCCATGCGGGGCTGCTCGGCGCTCCCGTGGCGCCGGGGGAGCAGCAGCACGCCTGGCAGGCGGCAATGGCACGCGAGGCAGATGCAAGTCGGCAGCATGCGATCTATCTGCACATTCCCTTCTGCCGGACGAAGTGCCTCTACTGCAACTTCTTCCAGAATGCCACCTGCCAACAGGCGGAGGACGACTACGTCGACGACCTGCTCCGTGAGCTGCGGCAGGGCGCAGAGACGAAGCAGCTGCAGACGGCGCGCATCGACAGCGTCTTTTTCGGCGGGGGGACGCCGACCTCGCTCTCCCCGCGGAACGCGGAGCGGCTGCTGCGTGCCGTCCGCGAGGAATTCCATCTGGCAGATGACTGCGAGGTGACGATGGAGGGGCGCATCCACGACCTCGTGCCTGAGAAGATCGAGACGTGGCTCCGCGGCGGGGTCAACCGCATCTCGCTCGGCGTGCAGTCCTTCGATACGGAGCTGCGCCGGCGTGTGGGGCGCCTTGACGCGCGCGAAGAGGTCCTGCGGCGGCTCGCTGCCCTCCGCGCCTACGATGTGACGATCATCGTCGACATCATCTACGGGCTGCCGGGGCAGACGGAGGCGCTCTGGCGACGCGATCTTACGACGCTGCTCGCCGCAGGCGTCGACGGCATGGATCTCTACCAGCTCAATATCTTCCCGGGCGGGGACCTCGATCGGGCGCTCCGATCCGGGCGCGTTCCGCCGTGCGCCGATGTGGGCGGGCAGGCGGACCTTTACCTCGCGGCGCGCGACTTCCTGCGCGCGCGCGGCGTCGAGCGATTGAGCCTCTGCCACTGGCGCTGCAACGAGCGCGAGCAGAGCCGCTACAACATGATGGTCAAGGCGGGCGCGGTCGTCTATCCGTTCGGTTGCGGCGCCGGCGGGAATTGCGAGGGGCTGAGCCTCATGCAGCAGCGGGAGCTCCCTGCCTACGCGCGGCAGGTACGCGCGGGGGAGAAACCCATCCTCATGATGGCGCACCAGGTCGAGCGCCCGTTGCAGGTACTCGCCGATGCAGTGGTGGCGGGTCTCGAGCAGGGCGCGCTGGATTTCGGCAGCCTCTGCCGCGAGGAGGCGCGCCTCGGCGCGCTCGCGCCCGTGCTCTCTCTCTGGCAGCAGCGCGGGCTCATGCGGGAAGAGGCGGGTGTCTACCGCCTGACAGCAGCAGGCGAGTTTTGGTACATCAGCCTGACGCAGAGCCTCCTCGAGTGCCTGCAGGTTCTTTGGCAGGACGGCGCGCCAGACACTGCGGACGATCCACTCGCTGACGCGCTGGCAGAGTTCCTGCCGGATGTCGATCTCGAGGCGCGCCAAGCCGCCATCGAGAGGATTCCCCAGGCGGTGCGCGAGATGCTCCGGCGTTCCTCGCGCGAAGCGCTGCGGACCATGTTCTCGGGCATGCCACCCGCTGACTTGGGGCGCATGATGAAGCAGGCGTTTTCCTGAGCTGGGGCAGGAGGATCGTTCGGTTCCTGCCGAGGCATTGATTTTTAGAAAGAGGGATGAGAATGGAATTCTTCGGAACGGCGTTGCACTGGTTCAGCCGCGGCGGCTTCGTGATGTATCTGCTGCTCTTGGCTTCACTCGGCACCGTCACGATCATCATCGAGCGCGCGCGGTACTATCGTCGCCACAGAGAGAACCTGCAGCGCTTCCTGCAGCGGTGGCGGCAGGAGGCGGAGGTGCACAGCCTCTCGGAGCTCGCGCAGGCGTACGCGCAGCGGGAGGGGAGCCTGAGCCGCCTGACGGCGGTTGGCTGCCGTGCCGCTGCCTCCGGGCGCCGGGTCGGACGTGCCATCGAGGCGGCCGCACAGCTCGAGGCGGCGCGGCTGCGGCGCGGTCTGCCGCTGCTCGGCTGTCTCGTCACGCTGTCGCCGCTGCTTGGGCTCATGGGTACGGTCTACGGAATGATTCAGTCGTTCCGCGTGTTCGACGTAGAGGCGGGCGGTGCGCCGCTCGCGATCACGGGCGGTATCGGCGAGGCGCTTGTCGCGACGCTCAGCGGGCTGGGCGTCGCGGTCATCGCGCTCCTCGGACATAGCTGGTTCGGCGACCGCCTCGATGGGATCGTGACGGACATGGAACAGCTCGGCACGCTGCTCGCAGAGGAACTGCCGGAGCGGGCGGCGCGCGCCGGCAGTCGCGGGGAACGGGGGCTGTGCAAACATGAAGCTGCTTAACGCGAGAATGATGCACAGCCCGCAGATCATGATCATCCCGATGATCGACATCATCTTCTTCCTGCTCGTCTTCTTCATGATGAGCACGCTCTCGATGACGGACCAGCAGGTCATCCCCGTGCAGCTGCCGCGCGCGGCGAGCGCGCAGCAGGAAATCGTAAGGAGCGCGCAGGTGACCGTCGCCCGCGACGGCGGGCTCTACCTGGGGCAGGAGGAGGTCTCCCTGCCGGAGCTCAAGGAGCGCCTGGAGCAGGCAGCGGCGCAGGGCGAGGTCGCCATCTCTCTGCGCGCGGACGAAGCGGTCGGTTACGGGCGTGTCCTCCGCGTCATGGATGAGCTCAAGACCACAGGTGCCGCGCGTATCAGTCTGGCGGCGAAGCGATGAGGCGGGATATCAGGCGGGCGGGCAGCGCCTTTCGGAGGCTGCTCGCGCGGCCGTTTTCCCTCTCCTGCCTGCTGCATGCGGCCGCTTTCGCCGCCCTCGGGTTTGCCTTCGCCAGCAGCCGCGTTGCCGTCTCGCCCGAGAAACCGCCGCCCGTGGTGGAGATGGCGATGGAGACGCCGACCATCGATGCGCCTGAGGCCTCGGGCGAGGCAGCAGGGGAGGGCAACGCCCCTGGTGCAGCGGGCACGGCAGCGGTGCCCGCTGCAGCGATACCGGCAGTGGGGGCGTCGCGTCCGTCCTCCATGAATGTGGCAGGCGCGTCGGTGTCCACGGCAGGCGTTTCGGCGACAGCAACCTCCGCACCTGTGACGGCAGGCGGCGCGGCACCTGCCGTCGGCGACGCACGCACGGGCAGCGCGCCCACTGCCGCCCGCGGGGGCGACGCTGGGGATGCGTCGCAGGCAGGCGGCGCGGGAGGCGCATCGCCTGCGGGAGAAAGCGCTGCAGGCACGGCGCCACAGGCACCAACGGAGAGCGCGGGCGACATCGCGGCACGTTTCGCCGCCCGCGTGGAAGCGAACAAGGTCTACCCCTACAGTGCCGTGCAGCGCGGGCAGACCGGCGACGTGCTCGTGCGCGTGATGCTCGCTGCGGACGGCGGGCTCCTCTCCGCAGAGGTCGCCGTCTCCTCGGGCGTCCGCAGCCTCGACGAGAGCGCCTTGCAGGCGGCGCGCCGTTCCTGTCCTTTCCCACACGGCGCCGGCCACACCATCACGCTCGAGGTCGGAGTGGTCTATCATCTGAATGAATAAACAGTTATTTCATTGAAGGAAAAGAGGTTTTTCATGAAGCGATACAAGAGAGAAGATATCCTGCTCGTGTATTCGAGCCGGACGGGCAATACGAAGAAGGTCGCGGAGGCGATCGCCGGAGCGCTCGGCATCCCCGCGCTGCCCGTCGAGGCGCAGCCGTCCCCGGCAGGGCGCGGTCTCGTCATCGCCGGCTTCTGGGTCGACCGCGGCACGGCGGACGCCAAGATGAAGGCGTACCTGGAGCATCTGCAAGGGAAGAGCGTCGCGCTCTTTGCGACGCTCGGCGCCGACCCTGCCTCGGACCATGCTGCCGCGTGCCGGGAGCGCGCCACCGCCCTCCTCGGCGCGGGCTGTACGGTGGAGGGCACGTTCCTCTGCCAGGGGAAGGTTTCAGAGCAGGTGGTCGCGCAGATGAAGACGATGTTCCCGCCTGGGCATCCGCATGCACTGACGCCGGAGTGGATGACGCGGCTCGCGCAGGCGTCATCCCACCCCGATGAGGAGGATCTCAAGCGGGCGCAGCAGTATTTCCTCGGGTTCCTCGCACAGGACGGCGCTGTCTGAGGCGCGGCATCTCGCAGACTTTGATGTCGATTGGATGAGAAAAGGAATGGAGAAAGCAAGATGAAAAAGAAAGCGATGAGAAGAGAGCCTGCCTGGCTCGTGTCAGCGGTGCTCGGCGCGCTGCTCTGCCCTGCCTGCGCACAGACTGCATTCGCGGCGGACAGCGATGCCATCCGGACGCGCGACGTCGTCGTCACGGCTTCGCGCACGGAGCAGGAGGTGCGTCAGACCCCTGCCTCGGTCGAGGTCATCACGCGCGCGCAGCTCGAAAAGACGGGCGCCAACACGCTGACGGAAGCGCTGAAGACAGCGACGGACCTCAATATCACGCAGAGCGCCATGGGCAATAACGTCAGCCTGCGCGGCATGAACAACAACCAGACGCTGCTGCTCATCAACGGTCGCCGCGTGCGCACGGAGGACACGAACGACTCTGCGAATAAGTATGAGCTGAACCGCGTCAACATGTCCGATGTCGACCACATCGAGATCGTGCGCGGCGCGGCGAGCGCCCTGTATGGCTCCGACGCGATGGGCGGCGTCATCAACATCATCACGAAGAAATCCAAGGAGCCGACGCTCACGGTCGGCGGCGACTGGACGAGCCACGAGAAAGACGGCTACTTCCACGTCGGCTCCGGGCAGCAGGGGAAATGGTCGTTCGATCTCGACGCGCGCTACAGCGACACGCGGAACTGGGGCTACCTCGGCAGCACGGCGCAGGTCATCGACATGGGGGCAGGCAGCACCTACACGCTGCTGACGGACACGACGAACCAATACGGGAAGCGCTATTTCTTCGACTTCGATGGCAGGTATCAGCTCGATCGTGATCGGGAGCTCGATTTCTTCGCTGATTATATGAAGGAAGAGTTGACGTCGCTCTCCGAGACGGACCATATCGTCCACTCCCCACGGATCAGCGGCACGATGCTGACCGCGGGCTACCGCAATGATTTTGACCATGAGCGCTGGACGACAGGCCTCGGCTACAAGGGGAAGGACAGCCACGGCGACTACGAGCTCCGCCTCTACCACACGCGTTTCGATAAGGACCAGCAGGTCTACTACACGAACTATTCCGGCAGGAACCATCAGGCGGGCGAGCGCTCGAGCACGGACGACATGACATTCCGCTCGACGACGATTGACGGCAAGCGCACCTTCTCTGCGGACGATGAGAACCTGCTGACGTTTGGTGGCGAATACCGCTGGGAGGACTACGACTCCACGCGCCTCACGAGCGATTCGAGCATGCGCTACGCGGCATTCTACCTGCAGGACGAGTGGACGCCGCAGACGCGGTGGCTGATCATCCCCTCCGTTCGCTGGGATTACAGCAGCGCCTTCGGCAGCAAGGTCACGGCGAAGCTCGGGAGCACGTATCAGCTCAGCTCGCAGACGCGCCTCAAGTTCAATCTCGGCACGGCCTATCGCGCGCCGACGGCGAGCGAGCTCTACATGGACTGGTCGCATGCGAGCTACGCCTATATCAAGGGCAATCCCGACCTGCGCCCGGAGACGGCGCTCGACTTCGACCTCGGCATCGAGGCTGAGCAGGGGCGGACCGCCGGGAAGCTCACCTATTTCCACAACAAGGTCAAGGACCTTATCGACTACCGCTACGAAGGCGTCACGCCCTCGCGCCTCTACACCTACCGCTATTACAATGTCGATGAGGCGGTCATCCAGGGAGTCGAGGCGGGGGCGAGCCAGCGCCTCGGCAACCGCTTCACGCTGCGCGGCACGTACACCTACCTCGACGCTGTCAACAGCCTGACGGATACGCCGCTCGCGAACCGCGCGCGCCACGATGTCAAGCTCCTGCTCGAGTACGACGACGCGCAGGCGAGCGGCATCACGGCGACACTCTGGCAGGACTGGCTCCTGGACTATCGCTACGAGCTCGGCGCTGAGCGCAGCGTCACGCATCTCGGCACCTTGAACTTCGTCGTCAACAAGAAGTTCAAGAGCGGGCTTTCCGCCTATTTCGGCATCGACAACATCTTTAATAAACGCGACGTGCACCTCTTCGACGACGGCAGGGTCTGGCGCGGTGGCATCCAATATACTTTTTAATGAAAGCACCGCTGAAACGTTCTGCTTAAAAAAGAGAAATCTCGGGACACAAGTCTTGAGATTGCTCTTTTTTTTTGTTATCCTGTAGGAAGAAAAAGAGTTGGGACGAAAGCAGGGTTTTTGGCTGGAATTCTCGAATAGAATCTATAAACACATCGCAGGAGAAGGAAGCGAAGGAACGCGGCCGTGCGCGGCGGCAGTTCGTTTTCCTGTGCTTGGAATTGGGAGAAAGAAGCAGGTGAGCATTTATGGAAAAGGTCAAGATCATGATCGTGGACGACTCCCGCGTGAGTCGCACGATGCTGGCCAATGAATTGAACCGCACGAATTTCGATGTCGTGGCGCAGGCGAAGGACGCCGCTGAGGCTGTCCGCCTCTATGAGGAGACGCATCCGTCGCTCGTGACGATGGATATGAATCTGCCGGATGCCGATGGCATCGAGTGCAGCCGCCGCATTTACGATATCGACCCGAGTGCGAAGATCGTCATGATCTCCGCGATGAAGGATGCGAGCCTGATCACGCGCGGCAGGGAGGTTGGCATCAGCGCCTTCTTGCAGAAGCCCGTGAATACGAACGAACTCATCGATACGCTCATGACGCTTTGCCAGACGGAGATCGGCAAGGTTGCCGTCCTGAGGGATTCCTACGCGAAGGCGTTCGTCCGGGCGCTTTCCCAAGGCATCTTTAGTATCGCCGGCCTGCACAGCGAGGTGCAGCTCGAGCTCGACAACCGCCGCTTCATCGATGTGAGCGGCGTCGCCGTCATCATCGGCCTCACGGGCTATCCGCAGGGGCGGGCGATCTTCTACATGGACAAGGAGACCCTGCATAAGTTCTCCGCCATCATGCTCGGCAAGGAGCGCGTGGATGACGTCGCGGAGGAGGAAGCGTCAGAGGCCGTGGAGGAAGCGGCGAATATCATCATCGGTCGCGGCATCTCCAACATCAACAACGTCTTCAAGGACCGCGAGGTGCGCATCACCCCGCCGGGCACGATCAGCGGCACGAATATCCGCATCGCGAGCCCTAAGCTCACGACCTTCCGCATCGAGGCGGTGACGCCTGCGGGAAATATCTACATGAACATCGGTTTTGCAGAGGGAGAATGAACGATATATGGATGCAAAATTAGTGAATCCTTTCGTGAGTGCCGTGGAATCGGTGCTGCCGCAGATGGGATTCCAGGCGCCGAAGCGAACGGCGCTGAGCATGCGGCAGAAGAACGTGGCGGGACTCGGCGTCTCGGTCATCGTCGGCTTCACGAAACAGCTGCGCGGCAACGTCGTCTACAACATGGATGAGGAAACCGCGAAATTCGTCGCCTCGACGATGATGATGGGCATGCCCGTCGCCGAATTCGATGCGATGGCGCAGAGCGCGATCTCTGAGATGAGCAACATGCTCACGGCCACGGCGGCGACGAATCTCGCAGGCATGGGCCTCGAGGTCGATATCTCGACGCCGAGCCTCTCGATCGGCGAGGGGTTCCAGCTCAAGATCAGCGATGGGCCGTACCTCACGGTGGCGATGGATGTTGGGGGACATCCGCTCGAGATCGACATCGCTGTGGAAAAGCAATAAGATACAGGGGAAAGTTGTTAAACCGAGTGAATGATTGCTAGAGAGAAAAGATACCGATCGATGGGGGATCGTCAGGCAAAACGGAGGGAGATCATTCATGCAACTCAATACGATCAAGACCAAGTTCCTTTTGGCACTGCTGCCGCTCTTCATCGGCAGCTTTATCGTTTTCTTCGCTGTGAGCTACTATATGTCGAGCTCGGCGCTCAAGAGCGATGCCGATGACATGGCGAAGCGGACAGGTCAGGTCGCGGCGCTGCAGATCGAGGAGAAGTTCTAGCGCAGCGTCATGACGGTCAAGGGGCTCGTGCACGATAAGGCTATCATCCACGGCGACCGAGTGCAGCGCGAGGCGGCACTTGCTGCCATGAAGGAGAAGGAGGGCGGGGATTTCGCCATGTTCGCCTTCTCCGATGTTGACGGCCATGCCTTTAGCGACAAGGGCGTCGATATGGATCGCACGACGCGCGGCTACATCAAGCAGGTGCGCGAGACGAAGCAGCCTTGCATCACGGCGCCCTCCATCTCCGGCACGAGCGGAAAGCTCATCACGATCATCGCCTATCCAGTGCTCGATGAGCACGAGCAGCTCGTCGGCATCGTCTACGGCACGATCGAGCTCGACTCGATCAACTCGCTCGTTGGCGATATCGAGTTCTTCGATACGGGCCGCGTCTATGTGGCCGATGAGGATGGCCTGACGGTCGCCTACGCGCAGCAGCCGGAGGACGTCGGCAAGATGGATCTCACGCAGACGGAGACGAACGGCAAGACCATCGACCAGAAGCTCGTCGATGGCTTCAAGGAGGCGGCGGGCTCGAAGCAGCAGGTCGTCACGCAGTACAAGACTTCCAAGGGCGTGGATTCGCTCGCCGTCATGACGCCGGTCGACCTCGGCTACCGCCACTGGGTCGCTGTGGCCGTGGCACCGCTCAGTGAAGTGGAGGCGTCCGCGAGCACGCTCATGAAGACGATGCTGGGACTCGCGCTGCTCATGCTCATCATCGTGTCGGCCGTCATCATCTATATTTCAGAGAAGCTCAGCAAGCCGGTGCAGACGCTGCGCGACGAGTGCGAGCTCATCAACAGCGGCGACCTCACGAAGCGCCCGCTCTGCCTCGATACGGAAGATGAGCTCGGTACGCTCGCGCGCGGCTTCGCTGACATGCGTCACACGATGCGCGATCTCATCACAAGCATCACGAAGAACGCGGAGCGCGTCTCCGCCTCGTCGGAGGAGCTGACGGCGGCCGCCCAGCAGACGGCGGAGGCGTCGACGAGTGTCGCGACGAGCGTCATCGACATCGCCGAGGGCATCGGCAAGCAGTCGGAGTCCATCAGTTCGACGACCGCGACGGTCAAGGACATCGCGGAGCAGACGGAGAGCGTGGCTGGCAACGCGTCCGCCATCGCCATCGTCACGGAGCAGACCGTCGATGCCATCGGCCACGGTCAGGCGGCGATCCAGGACATCGTCACGGCGATGGGCGAGATCGATAGCGGCACGGGCACGGTGCAGAGCACGATCGAGAAGCTCGCGAAGCAGTCGGACGAGATCAGCAAGATCGTCGACGTCATCACGGGCATCGCGGAGCAGACGAACCTGCTCGCGCTGAACGCCGCCATCGAGGCGGCGCGCGCGGGCGAGGCGGGACGCGGCTTCGCCGTCGTCGCCGACGAGGTCCGCAAGCTCGCGGAGGAGTCCGGGAGCTCTGCGACGAAGATCGCCGAGCTCGTTGCGACGATCCAGACGGATATGAAGGAAGCCGTGGATGCGAGCACGCAGAGCACGCAGAGCGTCGCAGGCTCGCGCCAGGCCGTGCAGCAGGCAGATGAGATCTTCACATCGATCAAGCTGCAGGTCGAGGCACTTGCGGGTGGCATCCAGGAGGTCTCGAACAGCATCCAGGCCATCTCGAACGGTACGAAGTCGATGACGGAGGAGATGGAGAGCATCGCCGCCATCAGCCACGAGAACGCCTCGCGCACGCAGAGCGTCTCCGCCACGACGGAGGAGCAGTCGGCGTCGAGCGAGGAGATCGCCGCCTCGACGCGCAGCCTCTCGCAGCTCGCCGAGGACCTGCAGGGTGAGGTGCACAAGTTCAAGGTATAAAGATTTCTGCGGCAGGGATGAGAGTCTCGCCGCGTTCCGGGAACCGCTCCTTCGGGAGCGGTTCCTTTTTCGTTTCAGAAAGCGGGGAGCGCTCCTGCAGGCGGAGTGTGGCAAAAAATTGTTGGCAAGCCCTCGCCCTTACGTTATAATAACAATTAGTGTATTTTTGCAGGAGGTGGTCTGATGGCAGAGCCTGAGCGCGTGCGCATTCGCATCCGTGGAACACAGAAAGACGCGGAGGGCGCGGTGCAGCACACGGAGACGCAGGCGGTGGCGCGGCATGACGGGAAGGGCGGTAAGCACTACCTGCGCTACGAGGACCGCACCCTGCTCGCGGGACAGGCGGTGCCGTCGCTGCTGAAGTTCTCGGAGAACGGGCTCACGCTCGTGCGCCACGGCGCCGTCGAGCAGCGGCTCGAGTTCGTGCGCGGGGCGGAGCGGCAGGGGCTCTATCGCTCGCCCTACGGGAATATCCCGCTCACCGTGCGCACGCATGAGCTTTCCCTCGCCTGCCAGGCGGACGGGACGGGGCGCATCGCGCTCCGCTATGACTTGTTCCTGCAGGGGGCTTTCCAGGGCAGCTGTGCGCTGACCATCGAGATTGAGGCGGAATGAGGCTGCCGCAAACGGCGGCCTTGCCATAGACAAAGGAGGATGTTTCTTGGATATCAAGGAGACGTTGACAGAGGCCATCCGGAGCGCCGCGCAGGCTGCAATCGCAGCGGGCGCCCTGCCGGCCGGCGAGCTGCCAGAGGTGGAGCTCGAGGTGCCGCCGGAGAAGCAGTTCGGCGATTTCGCGACGAACTTCGCAATGCAGTCGGCGCGCGTGTTCCACAAGAACCCGCGCCAGATTGCACAGGAGATCGCTTCGCGCCTCGAGGGAGATTGGCTCGATCACACGCAGGTCGCGGGACCGGGCTTTTTGAATTTCTATCTGAAGGCGAATGTCCTCTACGACTCGTTCGCCAAGATCCTCGCGGCAGGCGAGACGTACGGTCAGCTGCCGAAGAAGGACGCGGGCCGCATCCAGGTCGAGTACGTGAGCGCGAACCCGACGGGGCCGCTGCACGTCGGCCACGGCCGCGGCGCCGCGGCGGGCTCGGCGCTCGTGAACCTGCTGCGCGCAGCGGGCTACGATGTCGAGAGCGAGTACTACATCAACGACGCCGGCAACCAGATGAACATCCTCGCGGCGTCCGTCAACGCGCGCTATCTCGAGCTCCTTGGCAAGGAGGTCACGTTCCCGGAGAACGGCTATCATGGCGCGGATATCGTCGATACGGCGAAGCGCATCATCGAGAAGGACGGCGACAAGTACCTCGCGCTCAGCGAGGAGGAGAGGCTCGACCTCTTCAAGGACCTCGCGTATCGCGAAAAGCTCGCGCTGCTCAAGGAAGATCTCGCGGCGTTCCACGTCACGTTCGACCATTGGTTCAGCGAGCGCACGCTTCATCCGGACGCCATCTGCGCGGCGGTCGAAAAGCTCAAGGCGAACGGCAAGATCTATGAGAAGGACGGTGCGCTTTGGCTGAAGTCGACGGAGTACGGCGACGACAAGGACCGCGTTGTCATCCGCGACAACGGCGTGCCGACGTACCTCGCGGCGGACATCGCCTACCACGACAACAAGTATGCGCGCGGCTTCGAGCGCCTCATCAACATCTGGGGCGCCGACCACCACGGCTACGTCTGCCGCGTGAAGGCGGCGATGTCGGCACTCGGCCACGACGCGGACAAGCTCACGGTGCTGTTGCTGCAGATGGTCGCGCTCTACCGCGACGGCGAACTCGTGAAGATGAGCAAGCGCACGGGGCAGAGCGTCACGCTCAATGAGCTCATGGAGGAGGTCGGCACCGACGCGGCGCGCTACTTCTTCCTCATGCGATCGCTCGACAGCCAGCTCGACTTCGACCTCGACCTCGCGAAGAAGAAGTCGAACGACAACCCCGTCTACTACATCCAGTACGCGCACGCGCGCATCATGAGCATCTTCCGGCAGGCGGAGGAAGCGGGGCTCGCGCTCTCGGAAAAGCCGGAGCTCTCGCTGCTCACCGATGCGTCGGAAGTCGAACTCATCAAGAAGATCGAGGAGTACCCGGAGGAGATCGACCGCGCCGCGAGCGACTACGCGCCGCAGCGCATCGCCCGCTATGCCTATGATATCGCCGCGCTGTTCCACAGTTTCTACAACAAGTGCCGCATCATGGGCACGGAGCCGAAGCTCGCGGAGGCGCGCCTCGCGCTCGTGACGGTCACGGCGCATGTCATCCGCCACGCGCTCGGCATCCTCGGCGTGTCCGCGCCAGATCACATGTAAGTCAACAGGAGGAGTTCATTCATGTCAGAACCGCAGGATTTCACGAAAAAGACAGAAGTCGACATTGCCTACTACGTGCTGTCGCAGGCAGGGCAGACGATGTACTATAAAGACCTCGTGCTCGATGTCATCGAGAAGAAGCACAAGCCGGTGCAGTCCCTCTCCGCGGCGATCTCCGAGGTCTACACGCTCATCAACATGGACAGCCGCTTCCACTATGAGGGCGAGGGGCAGTGGGGCCTCACGGAGTGGAACCCGCCCGAGACGAAGCGCCACACGCGATCCTCCAGCTCCTCTACAAGCTCCTCCCGCACGGCGAACAAGGCGAGCCGCCGCAAGGAAAAGCTCTTCGAGAGCATCCAGGAATGATGTCACAGGCGGCGGGGATTCTCGATTGACGCCGCCTTTAAAACGCGGTAGAATAGGCAGGGTTTCAGAACAGGAGGCAGGACAATGGCAAAGTATATTTTCGTTACCGGCGGTGTTGTTTCTTCCCTCGGCAAAGGCATTACGGCGGCTTCGCTCGGCCGTCTCTTGAAGAGCCGGGGCATCAAGGTGACCATCCAGAAATTCGATCCGTACATCAACATCGATCCGGGAACGATGAGCCCGTATCAGCACGGCGAGGTCTTCGTGACCGACGACGGCGCTGAGACGGACCTCGATCTCGGCCATTACGAGCGGTTCATCGACATCAACCTCTCCAAGAACTCGAACATCACGACGGGCAAGGTCTACTGGTCCGTGCTCACGAAGGAGCGCCGCGGCGAGTACCTCGGCTCGACGGTGCAGGTCATCCCGCACATTACGAACGAGATCAAGCAGCGCGTCTACGACGTGGCGAAGGCGGACGGCGCCGACGTCGTCATCACGGAGATCGGCGGCACGGTCGGCGACATCGAGAGCCAGCCGTTCCTCGAGGCAATCCGTCAGGTGAAGAAGGAAGTCGGAAAGAACGACACACTCTACATCCACGTGACGCTGCTCCCCTACATCTCCGCCGCTGGCGAGCTCAAGACGAAGCCGACGCAGCACAGCGTAAAGGAACTGCGCGCCATTGGCATCCAGCCGGACATCCTCGTCTGCCGCACGGAGAAGAGCATCTCGAAGGAGATGAAGGACAAGATCGCGATGTTCTGCGACGTCCAGCCCGAGGCGGTCATCGAGAACCGCACGGCTTCGACGATCTATGAAGTACCTCTTATGATGCAGAAGGAGGGTCTCGACCGGATCGCGCTCGAGAAGCTCAACATGGATTACAGCCCCGCGGACATGAGCGAGTGGGAGAAGATGGTCTACAAGATCAATCATCCGCAGAAGAAGGTCAAGATCGCCGTCGTCGGCAAGTACGTCGAGCTGCCGGACGCCTATATCTCCGTCACGGAGGCGCTGCACCACGGCGGCATCGCGAACGACGCGCAGGTGAAGATCCACTGGGTGAATGCCGAGGAGATCGAGGACGCGGAGACGGACCTCGACGAGGTCTTTGTCGGCTGCAAGGGCGTGCTCGTGCCGGGCGGCTTCGGCGACCGCGGCATCGAGGGCAAGATCAAGGCAATCCAGTACGCGCGCGAGCACAACCTCCCGTTCCTCGGGCTCTGCCTCGGCATGCAGTGCGCGGTCATCGAGTTCGCGCGCCACGTCTGCGGCATGACGGACGCACACAGCTCGGAGTTCAACCCCGAGACGGAGCATCCCGTCATCGACCTCATGGCGTCGCAGCAGGGCGTCGAGGACAAGGGCGGTACGATGCGCCTCGGCTCCTATCCCTGCAAGCTCGTCAACGGCACGCATGCGCAGCAGGCGTACGGCGCGACGCTCGTCCATGAGCGCCACCGCCACCGCTACGAGTTCAACAACGAGTACCGCGAGGCGCTCGAGGCCAAAGGCCTCGTCATCGCCGGCACGCTGCCGGACGACAGCCTCGTCGAGATGATCGAGGTCAAGGATCACCCGTGGTTCGTCGGCACGCAGGCACATCCGGAGCTCAAGTCGCGCCCGAACCATCCGCATCCGCTGTTCCGCGAGTTCGTGCGCGCAGCGCTCGCCGTGAAGTGAGGCGCTAGCGCTTCCGCCGGATCCGCTGACCTTTCTCACAGAAGCAAAAACGTTCCGCTCTTTTTACCATCGCAGGCAGGAATTTTGCCGGGCACGGCGAAAGTATGCCATAAAAGGAAGAACATGGTGAAAGGAGCGGATTTTTGTGCTGGTGGACACTCTATGCAGCGTGGCCTTCTACTGCCAGCGCTGCGGGCAGATCGAGATCACGGATGTGCCCCTCTTCACGGGCCACGGGAGACAGGTGCTCACGTGCTCGCATTGCGGCGCGGAGAAGGCCGCCATCCGCTTTGCGCCGCGCAGCGGCCTCATCGTCGAGACGACGTGCGGCGTCTGCGGCTCGCTCAACCGCTTCACGTATCCCCTGCGCAAGGCGAAAGCGCTCCGCTTCGAGAAGATCTACTGCGAGAGCGATCACTTCGAGCTCGGCTACATCGGCCGCTGGCAGGACATCGCGGAGTTCCTCGACTTCAACGCTGCGGAGTACGACGCGCTGCACCCGCAGGACGCGTACAACTTCATGGAGCGGCAGCAGATCCTCCTCGAGGCGTTCAATCGCCTGCACGATTTCGCGGAGGAGGGGGAGATCCTCTGCCCGTGCGGTGGGCATGAGTTCACGGCGGACATCGCGGAGGATGCCATCCATCTCACCTGCACGCGCTGCGGCAGCTACGCGGTCATCCCCGCCGCCACGGCGGAGGACCTGCGCCAGCTGCAGCCCGGCTGCGAGATCGATTTCCTGCGCCCGGACCTCCTCCGCAAGCGTTGAGCCTATGAGATGTTTCGGGCTGCCGCGGCAGGCGGGAGCCCTTTTTCCTGTCACCTGTTGTTTTGGATGAATTCGCCGGAAATCATTTTCCGGCTTCTTTGCATGGATTGAGGAGTCTGTTCATTTGATGGATACGTTATTTCGCGCACTTGGCGAGGACGCCTCGGTGCGCAAGCTGCAGGAACTCTTTCGGAAGGAGGGCGGCTCGTCGCTCGTCTACGGGCTTTCCGGCTCGCAGAAGCACGTGCTCTACGCTGCGGCGTACGCGGCGGCACCGCGCCCGACCGTTCTCCTCGTGCACAGCCGGGAGAGCCTCGAGGACTGGCGCGAGGACCTCAGCGCGCTGCTGCCGGGCACAGCGGTCGTCGAGCTGCCGGAGGTCGACGCGGCGGCGCAGGCGTTCAAGAGCGCCGTGGGGAGCCGCGAGCGCGTGGCGCGCCGCATGGACGTCCTCGGGCGCCTCGTGCGCGGCGAGCCGCTCATCGTGCTCGCGCTCGCGGGCGCTGCGGCGGCGAAGGGCATGTCGCGCAGCGATTTCTCCCGACTGTCACTGCGCCTCGAGGCGGGCGGCGACTTCGGCCTCGCGCATCTCATCGAGCGGTTGGCGGGGCTCGGCTACGAGCGCGTCGACGAGGTCGAGTCCATGGGGCAGTTCAGCGCGCGCGGTGGCATCGTCGACGTCTTCCCCGTGAATCGCACGACGCCTGTGCGCGTGGAGTTCTTCGATGAGGAGATCGACTCGCTGCGCGAGTACGACCTCGAGACGAAGCGCTCGGTGAAGAGCATCGGTGCGCTCGCCGTCCTGCCGCTTGCGCAGACGGAGCGCGCGGGCACGCCGGAGCCGTTCCTCTCCTTCCTCGGGGAGGGCGGCACGGTCATCTTCGATGAGCCGACGCGCATCCGCGAGGCGCTGCGCACGCTCGTCAAGGAGAACCCGGAGAGTCAGCAGCACCTCTTCCGCTGGGAGGACCTCCTCGCGGCTGCCGCGCCGCATGCGGTGATCTTCTCAGCGCTCATGCTTCAGCAGGTGCACGGCTGCACGCCGTCGGAGTTGTTGAGCTTTACGATCACGAACATGACGCCGTTCCAGCGGCAGATGGACCTCCTCGCGAGCGAGCTTTCGCGCTGGCTCGCAGCGGGCGAGCGCATCCTCGTGCGCATGGGGACGAAGGAGAAGGCGCAGGGCCTGCGCGAGCTGCTCGCGAAGAGGCGCCTGCCGTCGTCCGTCATCGCGGCGGGGGAGGCGCTCTCACCGAAGCTCATCAGCGTGCAGGTCGGCACGCTGCTCTCCGGGTTCGAGTTCGCGCAGGACCATCTCGTCGTGCTCACGGAGAAGGATATCTTCGGCCGCATGAAGCGCCGCACGGCGATGAAGGCGCCGACGGGCGAGAAGATCTCCCATTTCCGTGAGATCAAGCCGGGCGACTACGTCGTCCACGTGAACCACGGCATCGGCAAGTACCTCGGCGTCGTGACGCTCGATGTCGGCGGCGTGCACCGCGACTACCTGCACATCAAGTACGGCGGTGACGACAAGCTCTACGTGCCGACGGACCAGGTGCACCTCCTGCAGAAGTACATCGGCGCGGAGGGCGAGGTGCCGCGCCTCTCGCGCATGGGCGGCACGGAATGGGCGAAGGCGAAGGCGCGCGCGAAAAAATCTGTCGAGGATATCGCGGAGAAGCTCATCGAGATTTACGCGAAGCGCAAGCAGGCGACGGGCTATGCCTTTTCGCCGGACGATGCGAGCCAGCGCGAGTTCGAGGATGCGTTCCCCTACGAGGAGACGCAGGACCAGCTGCGCGCCATCCGCGAGATCAAGGCGGATATGGAGCGCCCGAAGCCGATGGATCGCCTGCTCTGCGGCGACGTGGGCTTCGGCAAGACAGAGGTCGCGATCCGCGCCGCGTACAAGGCGGCGATGGACGGCAAGCAGGTCGCCGTGCTCGTGCCGACGACGGTGCTCGCGCAGCAGCACTATCAGACGTTCTCGCAGCGTTTCCTGAACTTCCTGCCGACCGTCGATGTCATCAGCCGCTTCCGCTCCGCGCGGGAGCAGAAAGAGACGCTCGAGCGCGTGGCGAGCGGCGATGTCGACATCCTCATCGGCACGCATGCGATCCTCAACCAGCGCAAGGTGCATTTCAAGGACCTCGGCCTGCTCATCGTCGATGAGGAGCAGCGGTTCGGCGTGAAGCAGAAGGACAAGATCCGCAGCCTCGCGGCGGGCATCGATGTGCTCACGCTCTCGGCGACGCCGATCCCGCGCACGCTGCACATGTCGCTCGTCGGCGCGCGGGATATGAGCATCATCGAGACGCCGCCGGCCGAGCGCTTCCCCGTGCAGACGTACGTCGTCGAAGCGAGCGACGCCGTGATGGCGAGCGCGATCAAGCGCGAGCTGCGGCGCGGCGGGCAGGTCTTCTTCGTCTACAACCGCGTCGCGAGCATCGACGCCATGCGCGCGCACCTCGCGGAGCTCGTGCCGGAGGCGCGCGTGCTCGTCGCGCACGGGCAGATGCCCGAAGAGAGCCTCGAGCGCGTCATGATGGACTTCTACGAGGGCAAGGGGGACATCCTGCTCGCGACGAGCATCGTCGAGAACGGCCTCGACGTCGCGAACGCGAACACCATCATCGTCTACAACGCCGATCACTTCGGTCTCTCGCAGCTCTACCAGATGCGCGGGCGCGTCGGTCGCTCGCCGCGCATGGCGTTCGCGTATTTCGTCTACCACGAGGACAAGGTGCTCACGGAGACGGCGGAGAAGCGCCTCGCGGCGATGAAGGAGTTCGCCGAACTCGGTGCGGGCTTCAAGATCGCCATGCGCGACCTCGAGATCCGCGGCGCGGGTAATCTCTTGGGCGCGCAGCAGCACGGACACATCGCGAGCGTCGGCTTCGAGATGTACTGCAAGCTGCTCGAGGAGGCCATCGACGCGCTGCAGCAGAAGAAGCCCGCGAAGGTGCGCCCCGAGCCGACGATCGAGATCCAGACGGAGGCGTACATCGACGGCGGCTACATCGAGGACGCACAGCACAAGCTCGAGATCTACCAGCGCATCGCCGCCATCCGGAAGAACGAGGAGATTCCCGCCTTTATCGACGAGCTCATCGACCGGTTCGGCGAGCCGACAAAGGGCGTCATGAACCTCCTCGCTGTCACGCGTATCCGCAACTACGCGCGGGAGCTCGGCATCGCCTCCATCGCGCAGCAGCCCGCTTTCGTAGAGCTGCGCCTCACGAAGGAGCCGTCATTCGCGCCGGAGTGCCTCATGAAGCTCAAGGACCGCTTCGGCCCGAACCTCACGATCCTGCCGCAGCAAGGGCTGCTGCGCTTCCGCCTCCTGGCCTCGTACCGGAAGGATATCGTTAATTTCCTCACGCGCGTGCTCATGGCGCTCGCGGGGGATGAGGCGGCGCTCACGCGCCGCGTGCAGAAAGGAGCCTGAGATGGGAACCATCGAAGTCATTGGCCTCGGCCCCGGCCGCGCGGGCCTCATCACGCGCGAGGCATGGGCACTCATGGAGGGTGCGCAGACGCTCGTGCTGCGCACCGCCATCCACCCGACGGTCGCTGCGCTGCGCGCGGCGGGGCTCGCGTTCTCGACGTACGACGGCTTCTACGAGCAGGCGCCGGATTTCGAGACGCTCTACGGCGCGATCGCCGACGATCTCATCGCGCGCGCGGCGTCAGGGGAGAACATCGTCTACGCCGTGCCTGGCAGCCCGCTCGTCGCGGAGCGCACCGTCGTGCTGCTCCGGGAGCGCGCGGCGGCGCGCGGCGTGCCGCTTACGGTCTACCCCGGCATGAGCTTCGTCGAGGTGCTCTACACGCGCCTCGGCATCGACCCCGTCGCGGGGCTCACGATCCTCGATGCGGAGGACGTGGCGAAGCTCACGGTGCGCCCGTTCACGAGCCTCGTCATCACGCAGGTCTACGACGCGTTCACGGCGTCGGACTGCAAGCTCGCGCTCATGGAGCTCTACGGCGACGAGGCCGAGGTGACGTTCATCCACGACCTCGCGCTGCCCGATGAGACCATCCGGCAGATCCCGCTCTACGCGCTCGACCGCCAGCCGGAAATCGACCATCTCACGAGCCTTTTCGTCCCGGCGCCGGCGGGGAATGACGCCGTTTCGTAGGAATTTTCGGCTTTTTTCGCGAAAAGCCTTGATTTTTCTAGGCTTTCTTGCTATATTTTTGTGAGTAGACATAGGCGGCGCGGGAGCGCTCGCAATCCGATATATTCTAAGGAGGCTACGATTGTGAACAAAACGGAACTGGTAGCTAAGGTTGCTGAGAAAGCAGATCTGACGAAGAAGGATGCAGAGAAGGCTGTAGCCGCTCTCTTCTCCTCCATCGAGGAAGCGCTTGCCGCAGGCGAGAAGATTCAGCTCATCGGCTTTGGCACGTTCGAGGTCAAGGAGCGTGCAGCGCGCACGGGCCGCAACCCGCAGACGGGCAAGGCCATCGAGATCCCGGCTTCCAAGAACCCGGTGTTCAAGGCTGGCAAGCCGCTCAAGGATGCAGTCAACGCATAAGGCTTGCGGAGAATTGTGAGGCAAGAGGGGTGTTCCTTTGCATTTGTGCGCCATCACGGATGGCGTGCGAAGGGACACTCCTTTTTCTGTGCTTCCATTTGGGGAAGCGAGGGGAGGCAGGCGCTATGTGCCCGCCGGGGAGGAGACTTTGGAACAGCAGCAGGGGAGAAGGAGCGTGCTCATCACGGGCGGCACGTCGGGCATCGGCCTCGCGGCGGCGCAGCGGTTCGCGCAGGCGGGGGACTGCGTGCTCATCGCAGGCCGAAATAAGGCGCGCGGCGCCGCGGCGCTCGCCTCGTTCAAAGAGGAGGAACGGCAGCGCGTGCGCTTCGTCGCCGCGGATGTCGCGCGCGTCTCGGAGACGGAGCGGATCGTCGCCGCGTGCTGCGAGGCGTATGGCGGCATCGACGTGCTCGTCAATTCGGCGGGCGTCTACGTCGAGGGCGCGATCGGGGACATGACGGAGACGCTCTTCGATGAGGTGATGGATATCGACCTCAAGGGAACGTATTTCATGTGCCGCGCGGCGGTGCCGGAGCTGCGGCAGCGGGCGGGCAGCGCGATCGTCAACGTCGGCTCAGACGCAGGACTCCACGGCAACTATTTCTGCACGGCATACTGCGCGGCGAAGGGCGGCGTCTCGCTCCTGACGCGCGCGCTCGCGCTCGAGCTCGCGCACGACGGCGTGCGCGTCAACGCGATCGCGCCGGGCGACGTCATGACGCCACTCACGGAGCGGCAGCTCGCATCTGCGCCCGACCGCGCGGCGGCGCTCGCTGAAATGCGCTCCGTCTATCCGCTCGGGCGCATCGGCACGGCGGCGGAGGTAGCGGCTGCCATCTTCTACCTCGCGTCGCCCGAGGCGGCGTTCATCACGGGGACGATCCTCTCCATCGACGGGGGGCTGACGGCATGAACCGCTATCTCGTCATGACGGCCTCCATCGGCTCCGGGCACATCAAGGCGGCGGAGGCCATCGCGCGCGAGCTGCGCGCCGCCGATCCCGACGCGATCATCGAGGTCGTCGATTTCATGTCGCGCGGCGTCTCGACGCTCCACTGGCTCATGAAGAAGGTCTACCTCTTCATGCTCGCCTTCGTGCCGGACCTCTACGACCGCTGCTACCGCTTCTCCGGCGACGGCGTCATCGGCGCGCTCACGCAGGATGCGTTCGCGCTCGTCATGTACCATCGCATGGCACGCCTCATCGACGCCTTCCGCCCCGATACCGTCATCTGCACGCATCCGTTCCCCGAAGGCGCCTGCGCGCTCATCAAGCGCCTCTCGAAGCGGCGGTTCCGCCTCGCGGCGGTGCTCACGGACTACTCGCTGCACCAGATCTGGATCTATCCGCGCGTGGACGATTACTTCGTGGCGATCCCCTCGATGAAGGACGGGCTCGTCGCGCGGCGCTTTCCCGCCGCTGCCGTCCACGTGACGGGCATCCCTGTCGACAGGAGCGTCTCGCAGCTGCCGGACAAGCGTACGGCGCGGCGCATGCTCGGCCTCGCGGAGGACGCGGCGACGGTGCTGCTCATGGGCGGCGGGCTCGGGCTCGGCGGCATCGAGGCGATGCTCGACGAGCTCGAGGGCATCGAGGGCAGGCTCACGCTGCTCGTCATCGCAGGGCGCAATGAGGATCTCGAGCTCGCCATCCGCGCGCGCATCGGCACGTCGCGCCACGATCTGCACGTCTGGGGGTTCACGCAGCGCGCGCTGCTCCTCATGCAGGCGTCGGACCTGCTCGTGACGAAGCCGGGCGCGCTCACGGTGAGCGAGGCGTTCGCGCTCGGCCTGCCGACGGTCCTGCACGACCCGATCCCGGGTCCTGAGGAGGAGAACGCCATCTACGCGGCGGAGCACGAGGCCTCCCTCTGGGTGCATCCGGGCGAGTCGCTCGCAGGCGCCGTGCGCCGGCTGCTCATCACGCCGTCCCTGCGCGAGACGCTCGCGCGCGGGGCGCGTTCCTGCGCGCGCCCGAGCGCTGCGCGGGACATCGCCGCCGTGCTCGTTCGGGAAAGGGTTTCACGAAGTGAATTTTAACGTTTTCCTTGGAAGGGTTTTTTCATTTTGCGTGGAATTTTTCTCATAAAAGAAAAGATTCAGGAAGTACCTGACCTCCGTGGGGATGGTGGCGGGGCAGGGAATGCTTCTCGTGGGATTGACAGGTGAGCGAGATGGCAGTACAGAAATTAGCCGTTGTTTGGGAAAAGCGATATCTTTGCCCGCGGTGCAATCAGAAGCTCCGCTATGTGCCGGGGGATGCCGTGGCGATCGTGGACGGGCGCGTCGACATGGAGCGGACGCAGCCGACGTACGTCTGCGACCGCTGCCAGACGAACTATCGGGAGCTCATGGGGTCGGGCTATTTCGAGGAGAGCGCGGCGCCGGCGCAGGCGGCGAGAGCGCAGGCGCAGGGCACGCCGCAGGCCGCAGGGCGGCCGCCAAAGCCCGCCGCTCCCGCTGCTGGGAAGCAGGCTGCGGGGAAAAAGCAGCACCTGCGCGCGACGGGGGACCTCGTGCCCGTGCGGCTAAAGCGCGAGGCGGACGGCCGCTGCGTCTGCCCGCGCTGCGGCGAGCGTATGGACTTCGTCGAGGGGCAGCCCGTGCGCATCGTGGACGGGAAGCCGGACATGGAGAACGTCATGGACCATTTCCACTGCCCGTACTGCGGCTCGGTCTTCCGCCGCATCGCGACGACGGATTACTTCCAGTGGTCCGAGCGCTGAGCGGCGCCGCGCGCGGGGCGGAAAAGACTTGCAGAAATGCGGATTTCCTTGTATGATAAGAAATGTTACAGCAGGGTGGAGAAGAAGGGGTGTCCATGGAAGGCAGGAAGAGGAAGCGGCGGTTCGATTTTTTCGTGCCGCTCATGGTCGTGCTCATCGGCTATTTCGCTTTCGTGCTCGTCAGCCAGCAGGTACACCTCGGACAGATCGCCGAGAACCAGGCGGCCGCAGAGGAGCGGCTCTCCGCAGCCAAGGTGGAGAACGAGGCGCTCAAGCAGGAGAAAGCCGCGCTGAGCGATCCCGCTTACATCGAGAAGATCGCGCGGGAGGATCTCGGCATGACGCGCCACGGCGAG
This sequence comes from Dongibacter bovis, assembly GCA_902763085.1. Classification (GTDB taxonomy): domain Bacteria; phylum Bacillota; class Negativicutes; order Selenomonadales; family Selenomonadaceae; genus Selenomonas_C. The sequence goes on along the minus strand of CACWQW010000006.1, from coordinate 3,214 downwards.
CTCCCCTATACGGCGGCCCGCAAGTAACGACGGATTTGCAAAGCGTGAGGAGGCGCGGATGGAGCGGCGAGTGCGGCCCAGTGCGCTTCCGTAAGGAGGAAGATTGAATTTGGCCATTGAAGTAGGCAGCGTAGTGGAGGGCGTCGTCACGGGCATCACGAATTTTGGTGCCTTCGTCGAACTGCCCGAAAAGAAAGTCGGCCTGGTCCATATCTCCGAGGTGGCGGACGTCTACGTCAAGGACGTGCACGATTTCCTCTCGGAGAACCAGAAGGTGAAGGTCAAGGTCCTGAGCATCGACGAGAAGGGCAAGATCGGCCTTTCCATCAAGGCGCTCGAGGACAAGAAAGAGGCTCACGATGGACAGGCACGGCCGCATACGCATGCGCATGCACCGGGCTTTCATTCCTCCCCGCGCTCGTCGGGGCGCGGACCGCGCGATTTCCGCCGCTCGGGCGGAAGGTTCGGCGGCTCGCCGCGCACGAACGCATCGTTTGAAGACAAGCTCTCGAAGTTCCTCAAGGACAGCGATGAGCGTTTGACGGACTTGCGCCGCAAGACGGATTCTAAGCGCGGCGGCCGCGGTTCGAGAAGAGACTGAGCAGAGAAAAGAAAAGCCTGCCCCCGATGGGAGGGGAAGGCTTTTCTTACTTCTAGGGAGGACCTATGGCCAAGCTTTCGCATCTCGCACATCGCCTCTATGCGCATGTGCAGCAGGCGAAGCTCCTGCCGCGCAGTGCGTCGGTCGTCGTCGCCTGCTCCGGCGGGCCGGACTCCCTCGCGCTGCTCGCGCTCCTCTTGGAGCTGCGCCCGCTGCTCCATCTCACGGTCACAGCCGCGCACTACGAACACGGCATCCGCGGTGCGGCCTCTATCGCTGATGCGGCGTTCGTGCAGCAGTTCTGCGCGGAGCGCGGCGTGCCCTGCCTCCTCGCACACGGCGATGCGCGGGCGGCGGCAGCGGCGGGCGGTGAGTCTCTCGAGACCGCGGCGCGCCGCCTGCGCTATGCGTTCCTCGAGCGCGCGCGCTTGCGCGCGGGCGCTGATTGGATACTGACGGCGCACCACGCGGACGACCAGGCGGAGACCGTGCTGCTGCACCTTTTGCGCGGTACGGGCATCGACGGCCTCGCGGGCATCCGCGCGCGCGATGAGGCGCGCCATCTCGTGCGCCCGCTGCTGCCGTTCCCGAAGCGGGAGCTTGCTGCCTACTGCCGCGCGCAGGGCTTCTCCCCACGCCGTGATGCGACGAACGAGGTGCCCGACGCGCTGAGGAACCGCGTGCGCCTGGAGCTCCTGCCCGCACTCCTGCGCGGCTACAATCCCTCCCTGCGGCAGGGGCTCTGCCGCCTCGCGCGCCTCGCGGAGGAGGAGGGCGAGGCGCTCGAGCTCTGGGCGGCGCGGGAGGCGGAGACGATGATCGTGCGCCTCCCCGCGGGGCCGGCGCACGGCGAGCGGGCGGCTCATTTCCGCCTGATCGAGGCGCCGGCGCTCCGGGTGAGCGTTGCGCGCGCGCTGCCACACGCGCTCTGTCGGCGCGTGTTGCGCCGCTACCTGCGCGCGCTCGGGCGCGTGCAGGACGTGAGCTTCGAGCGCACGGAGGCGCTTTGCGCGCTGCTCTCCGGCACGACGGGGCAGTGCGTGGAGCTCCCGGGGCTCATCGTGATGAATGATCGCGGCTGGCTGCGGCCTGCCGCTCCCGCGGCGCGGACGGAGCCGATGGCTTCGCCCCGCATAGAAAATGAAAAGGAAAGAGAAGAGGAAACCGACCATGATGAAGGATGATATCGCGAAGGTGTATTTCACAGAGGAGCAGCTGCACGCGAAAGTGCAGGAGCTCGGGAAGAAGATCACGGAGGACTACAAGGATGCGAAGGAGGATATCTACTGCGTCGGCATTCTCAAGGGTGCATCCGTCTTCTATACGGACCTCGTCCGCGCCATCGACCTGCCCGTGCACTTCGATTTCATGATCGCATCGAGCTACGGCAATGGCACATCGACGACGGGCTCGGTCAAGATCCTCAAAGATCTCGACTACGACATCGAGGGCAAGCACCTCATCGTCATCGAGGATATCATCGACTCCGGCACGACGATGAGCTACCTGCTCAAGTATTTCGCCCACAGGAAACCCGCGAGCGTCAAGCTCTGCGCGCTGCTCTCCAAGCCTTCGCGCCGCACGGTGGAAGTGCCGATCGACTACTGCGGGTTCGAGGTGCCGGACGAGTTCCTCGTCGGCTACGGGCTCGACTACGCCGAGGTGTACCGCAACCTGCCGTACATTGGTGTGCTAAGGCCCGAGGTCTATGCCTGAGGCGCCTGATTCCGAAAGGGGGTACGCGCAATGAATATGAACAAGTTCCTGCGCAACGTCGGCTTCTACCTGCTGCTCATCCTCGTCGTGATCTCCTGTATTGACTATTTCTCCGCGCAGAAGACGACGAAGCAGGAGATCGGCTATACGCAGTTCCTGCAGGAGGTGCAGGACGATAAGGTCGCCAAGGTCACGATCGTGCAGAACACGCTGCGCGTCACGGGGACGGATGGCACGGAGTACACGACGGTCACGCCGGATGCGCCGAACAGCGATCCGGGTCTCTATGACAAGCTCGCGGCGAAGAACATCAACGTGACGGCGGAGAATCCGCCGGAGCCGCTGCTCTGCGGCGTCTGGTTCTACATGATGCAGCAGACGCAGGGCGGCGGCGGCCGCGTGATGAACTTCGGCAAGAGCCGCGCGCGCATGTCGGGCGGCGACAAGGTCAAGGTCAACTTCGGCGACGTCGCCGGCGCGGATGAGGCGAAGCAGGAACTTGAGGAGGTCGTCGAGTTCCTCAAGCATCCGAAGAAGTACAACGACCTCGGCGCGCGCATCCCGAAGGGCGTGTTGCTCTTCGGCCCTCCGGGCACCGGTAAGACGCTGCTCGCGAAGGCGGTCGCAGGCGAGGCGGGCGTGCCGTTCTTCTCCATCTCCGGCTCGGACTTCGTCGAGATGTTCGTCGGCGTCGGTGCGTCGCGCGTGCGCGACCTCTTCGAGCAGGCGAAGAAGAACGCGCCCTGCATCGTCTTCATCGATGAGATCGATGCCGTCGGACGCCAGCGCGGCGCCGGGCTCGGCGGCGGCCACGACGAGCGCGAGCAGACGCTCAACCAGCTGCTCGTCGAGATGGACGGCTTCGCGGCGAATGAGGGCATCATCATCATCGCGGCG